>NZ_JNKD01000001.1:0-181549 GCF_000701925.1 Ruminobacter sp. RM87
ACGATGGAATTATCATGCTCTTTGGCGGTATGAACAGTCGTAGCCGGAGGCACTTCAATCATGAAAAAGGAACTGCTTTCAGTGGTATCATCAGCTGACGGCTCTTTACATTTACCGGAACCACCACTGATAAGACCGAGTTCTCTCAATCTGCTGATTCTTTTCAAATAAGTCTTATACGATATTCCCTGTTCTGAAGTCCACCGAGTGGTGCTCAGACCGCTGCTCTGCTGTTCATAATACTGATTCAGCCACAGCTGATGCCTTGGATGTGTTTTAGTCATAAGATTATCTCCGTAAAATACGGTGACATCTTAAAGCGTTGTTTTTGGAAAATGAATAACCCTAATTGCCTATACGCTTACAATGTATTTTGGTTAGAAGTGGTAAAGGAAAAAAATTATAGCTGGTTTAATTTGAGGTTAAATTCCACGGAAAACAATCCACACGAGGAGGAAAAGCTCCGCAAACAGGAAGATGAGCTTCAGCAGGAGCTCATCAGCCTGGCTGAATCCAGGAAGAATTATAGCCATATTGTTTCAAAGCTTCAGAAGGTACGGGAAGAACAGACAGAACTGGAGAACAACCGGAATCGCGTTCACTCTCCACTATTTTCAGCATTTTCGTTTATGTAGCCGGCCACTGAGCAGTTAAACCTTAGTCTGCTACGAGGCTCGATGGCTTGTAAATATGCAGACAAATACCACATAATATTATCACCCACCAGCGGAAACGTCGCGATCTGTGACAATTCTTCTTCGACATTTTTATTTATTAAAATTTCTTGATTTTGCTATATTTTCAGCCATTTTTGAATATTTTTCTTCAGCAGCATCATGAAGTTCCTGTGCGGCCTCATAATTCCCTCGTCTCTCTGCTTTTTTGTAGAGATGCCAAAGCCTTCCTGCTTCTCTCTTGTTTTCAGAAGCCCTTCTTTCATATTCTCTCTTAATATCGTCGTTTTCGTCATACCATCCCATAAACACCTCCCAAAATACAATCGCCTTTTACTTAAATTTTACTGTTGTTTTTTTTATAACTAAGTTTAAATTAAATAATTGTGAACTGTTTATTAGATATAACTTATATCTCATACATTGTTGTTATCTTATCGTAAACATGTAAACAACGAGGAGTATATAAAAGAGGGAATCGCGTTCACTCTCGTATTGTATTTAACACTTAGGTAATATCGACCCACATAGCAACGCGTACAGCACAGGAGTGATTTTCACCGCTTTCATAATCGTACTCACTCATTGCGTTTCTTTTTCCTCCGAAATCAATTTTTCCTTTTGAATCAACATATGATACCCATGTTTGATAATATCCTATCGTTCTTAACCACCAATCACACATGCCATATTCATCTTTTACTAAAAATTTTTTGGACAGTCGAAATGAAGGAAGACTACATTTTCTAAGTTCTTTTTGAAGATATCTATGGACTTCGTTTATGCTAAGGATAAATATTTTATCCTCTGTTGGATTTCCTGAATTAGCACTTTCTAGTTCCTGAAGTTGTTCTTCATGCCATTTAATTCTGTAGTTTCGTCTTTCTTCATATTCTTGATCTTTATCTACTTTGGTAAGGGAATTAAATATTGCTGTTAAATTTCCGGCTATTGTATTAGACTCATAATCTATTCTGTTTGCATTACTTTCTTCCAGACGCTTTAAACTTTCTTCATGACTCTTTCGAATAAAACTGATATAGTTCTCTTTGTCTGGATTATCGTAATTAAATAAAGAAGAAGATAATATAATTTTCTTTTCGTTTTCGGAAAATGAATTACGTAAGAAATCTGAGTTTAACCATTTTCTTAAAGATGATGTTTCCCATGTGCATGCCGAACCTCCTTCATTGAAATTTTTGCATGCTATAGCATTACAAGATAACAATAAAACCTTCTGATCTTTTTCAACATCCAATACAATCCATTGAATAGGCTCATGAGTATAGGGGTTTATACCCAACTCAACTTTTTCTCCTTTAGTTAACGGAATCAATTGTACTGATTCATAATATTTATGTAGTTCGTCTATAAAAAACTTTTGCAGATCTGATTTCAAACCTTTGAATGCTTTTTTCATGTCATTGACGGATTTAAAATCTGAGAAAAAATTTAATAACTCAGGGCTATAGATTATTTCATTTTTATTTTTTTCAAATAATTGGTATTTAATACCTTCAAAAAAACCATTTTTTCCGTCGGAAATGTAACATTGTTTTACAAAGTTAAAAAACTGATTTAGATCCTTAAAAATATACCTATCATTCACATAGAATAAATTGTCTACGTAATTTGAATATTTTTCAATAATACCAATCTTTTCAACATTTTGGCCAGATAAGGGATCTATTGTATAAGGTGATGATAGCGATTTTTTGAAATAATCCAGATAAACATTATTGCCACTTTCTTTGCTTAATAAGTCATCAAGTTGTTTATTGAAATTATAGAATTTTAGCAGTTCGTTCGAATCTCTCAAATTGTTTGCATACTTTAGACACTCTCTGTAATTTTTAAATATGAAATTATCATCAATAACTATCATTTGTTGAATACTGTTTTGGTATTCTTGTAGTTCATTTAATGATTTTTCTGAAAAATCTTCCTTTTTGAAATTTTCAATATCATCAGATATTTCTCTGTTAAATTTTATGAGTTCCTTTGCTTCCAAATTTTTTGCATAAAACACAAAATCTGTGACACTTTTAAAATAGTATTTACCCTTTGCCAAGATTATTAAATTGTCAATTGTCGGGAAATTTTTTTCCAACTCTGCTATTTCTTTTGGGGCAAAAATTTTCTTTAATTCATTTAAATCTGATAAATTTTTTATAAAATAATCCGAATAATCTTGAAGATTATCATTGTACATAGCACTTATAAAATTGTTGAATTCAGCAATGCTAGAATAGATGGTGTTATCTATTTTGAAATCTTGTCTACCTGTTAAAGAATGTCCCAATCTCAATGCCTGAAGAACAGAACCGACTTCTTTTATTCGAAGTAGTTTGCAATTTATACTAATTATATTTTGGTATATATCGTTATTTACTTCACAAAATTGAGAATAAATAGATAAAAATTTATTCTTTAAAAATTCATATGCTGAATTAATAAGTTTCTTATTTTCCCCGTTGTTTAGGATTACTTCTTCCAATAACTTATTGCCATAATCTTTTATTGAATTGAAGACTAAACCATCCCAGCATAACTTCTTATAATTAGGAGCTATGGTGTATATGAGATTAAAAAACAAGGTATCTGATTCTTTATCATTCTTACAATTAGGTAAGGAAAATTCCGCATCTTCACATGTGCGTGCAATTTCTTCATAACCGTTTTGTCTGAATTTTTTAGATAGCAGTCCGCGAGCAAACTCTTTTTTACCTTCTTTGGGATTAAATAATAGTTGTTCGACTAGTGATTCTATTGAAGTGTATTTTTTCAAATTATAAACATAAAAAAATTGTTTTTTGTCTTCGGATGAATTTAGAACAAATTTTCCATCTGTTTTTATCCAATTTTCTAATTCATTATAAGTCCACCGACGATTTGGATTGTCCTTAATATTTCTGTTTGATATATCCTTAAATGTTAACCCAAGAATTAAATTCTTTAATTCGCTTGGAAAATCCTTGGGAAATGGTATTTTTTGAATCATTGCATATCTTGATATATCATCTATATTGACATTTTGAAATGGTGTATACCCCGTAAATAATTCGTACAGCGTAATTCCAAATGAATAATAATCAGACTCAGCCAAAAAAAGCCCAGTTGTTGTTTCCGGGGCTGAGTAAAATGGGGATTTCCCGGTTTGCGTTACAACTACTGTATTATCACTTACAACAGAACTTATACCGAAATCTATGAGAACAATGTGGCTTTCATCATCTGAAATCATCATATTTGATGGTTTTAAGTCTTTATGAATTATTCCTAAATCATGAATAGTTTTTAGTGCTTCATTCACAGATGGAATTATTAGAGTTTTTAACTCATCTAAAGAAAATTTTACACCGTTAACAATCAAATTATTAAGATTACCATTCTTATAGTATGGCATTACTATAAAGGGATATTCATCTATGTTGTCATAGGCAATAATTTGGGCGATATACTTGTTATTTATAGAACTTAACTTTTTCAATACTTCATTTTTTACAGCATTCTTACGTCTATATAACTTAATTATCACTTTGTTTGATATTTCGATATCTGTCGCAAGATATAAATCGGCTTCACCTGAATTTCCAGTTAATTTATTTTCAATTCGATATCTATTCAGTAATGTACGACCTAGAAGATTAGGAATGTTATTATTATCAATATCATTATTGTTAATTACTGTTTTTAATTTATAACCAAACGTATTTATTACTGTTTTATCAGACATATAACCTTCAAAAAATAGTATCTTTTTATTCTCTTGACGCAATTTATTATGGAACAGATGTTAGATAGCGGAATAATTTATCCCCTAAGAAGTTGCCTAAAATCAATATGAAACCCCGTTTCTGTATTGATAAGGAGACAGCATCCCCAATGATGAATGCGGTCTGAAGCCATTATAATACGAAATCCAGTTAATTATCTTCTTTATTCCTTCACTTCGTGACGAGAATTTTCTGTTTACCGGTAAACACTCCCTCTTTAATGCGGCCCAGAATGATTCTGCTACCGCATTATCCCAACATTGGCCTCTTCTGCTCATTGAACATCTGAAGCCTTTGGATTTCAGAAGTTTCTGAAATTGGTAAGAGCAATAATGAGAACCCTGGTCAGAATGAAAGATCGTGCCTACAGTCGGATTTTCTTCCTTTACGGCCATCAATAAGGCACCTCAAATCAAGTCGGCATCCATGGTTGCTCCAAACTTATAGCCGACAAGACAGCGGGAAGATAAAAGTAAATCTTCACGCCCAAATCTCTCAGTAAACGCAGTGATTCGATTACTTCCACGTTATCCCTTCCAAAACGGGATAAACTCTTTGTTATGACGCGATCCAATTCATGATTTTTACAATCATTCAACAGCCGGTTAAATTCTTTACGATTTGATTCAGTTTTTGCAGAACCAACATCCATATAGACATCAACCAAATGCCAATCATCTATTTTTGACACATGACGAGTTACCCCAGAAATCTGTGCCGCAAGACTTTTCAGTTGCTCTCTTCCTGCAGTACTGACACGGGCGTATATTCCGACTCTTTCAACTGAAATTTTATCTTTATGGGCTGGGATGAATAGGACCTTTGGATTTAGCTCAAACTGTTCTAATTTTCTCATTATCTACTTTTCTATATACTAAAAACCACTCTTGATGTGAGGTAGTTTTTCTAAAAACTACTTATCATTGCCAAAAAACTACCTTTAAACTACACATCATAATTGAAACTTTTCTACAATGTTTTTATGGTAATTAAACCGTAGCCACAACCCCTGTATTTACAGGCCTAGCTGTACTTTCGCATACAGTAAAAAGCCCCTTACAGTCGTGTTCAAAAAAGCATCAAACTTCGCAAAACCTTTGATTTTATGGCCTTTTTTTCGCTCATTATTTAACCATTGATAGTAATACCACCGTCTCGACGTGCAATGTATGCGGGAACATATCCACGGCTATAAGTTTATCGATCTTATAACCGCAGGCTGAAGCCTCCGCCATATCTCTGCACTGTGTTTTAGGATTGCATGAAATATATGCGATTCTGTCAATTCCTGCAGATGAAAGGGCTTTAAAAACACCTGGGGCACACCCTTTTCTTGCTGGATCCAGAACGGCTTTTGTCAGTCTGTGTCCCTCTGAAATAATTTCAGGGAGTACCTTTTCTACAAGCCCCACTCTGAAATCTACATTGCTGATACCGTTGGCTTTTGCATTACTATTGGCATTGTCGATGGCTTCCTTTACACATTCCACGCCGTAAACCATGCGACATTTTCCGGCAAGATAAAGAGAAATAGTTCCTATACCGCAGTACAGATCAAGGATTTCATCATCTGTTTCAGGTTCAAGCAGATCAACGGCCAGAGTATAGAGTTTTTCAGTCTGTTCTGTATTGATCTGCAGAAATGAATAAGGATTTACCACAAACTTAAGATTCAGAAGTTCGGCACTTATGCAGTCTGAACCGGACAGAACTTCCATTGAATCGCCAAGTATTCTGTTACCTGAACAGTCGTTCACGGATACCAGAACATTCCTGATTCCAATGGAATTCAGTGTATTCATCAGTATTTCAATTTCTCTGAATTTTCTGTATACCACCAGCACGGCCAGCTTTTCACCATCATCCGTACCTCTGAAAAACACATAGCGAAGTGTTCTGTCATTCTCTTCCCCTGTCTCTCTTCTGAAAGATTCGGAATTAAGAGTGTTTCTGAGGCTGTTTCTGGCAATATTTATCCATTCAGGTTCCACGGCACATTCATTTACGGAAATAATATCATGAGAATTGCGCCTGTAGAGCCCTACCTGATATTCATCATTAATTTTTTCGACTGCATAAATCGCCTTGTTTCTGTACCTGAAAGGATTATCCATTCCGACGAATCCCTGATACATTTTTTTCTCAAAAAGATTTACCGGCAGATTTTCATACAGATCCAGCAGTTTTTTTTCCTTAAATGATATTTCGCTTTCATACCCGATATTCGTGTACGAACATGAACCGCACTGATTTGTACAGAACGGAGTACATCTCGGCACGGTCTGTTCAACAACCTGCTGCAGTCTGCCCTGAGCATATTTTTCCTTAACGTCGTAAAGTTCAGCCTTCACGACTTCGTTCGGGTAGGCTCCCCTGATAAATACTTTCAGACCTGACGGAGAATAGGCAATACCTTCACCTTCTTCAGTAAGATCCTTTACCATAAGCTGTAAAACTTCACCCATTTCTCTTTCCGTCCTAATTCTGTCCAGGGGAAACAAAACCGTTCATACCGTAAATAATAATGATATATGCGGAATTATTCCGGTACACCGTATTCTTTTTCCAGAAGATTATAACCTCTTTACCGATTTTTCTGAAAACATCCTGCATAATTATATATAATAACCTCGCGGATAAATGTCGGCACTCTTCAGATACGATGTCCGGCAACAGTAAATGAATACTGCGACACTTTCAGTCATTCCGCAGAATTTCCGGAACCGCGGAATCTCTCCGTAATCTCCGGAACCGATAAACACAACCGGGAATATCAATGAAAACCATTAATGTAGTGGCTGCTGTTATCATAAAGGATCACAGAATTTTTGCAACACAAAGAAGTTACGGCGAATTCAAGGATGGCTGGGAGTTCCCCGGCGGAAAAATAGAATCAGGAGAACTTCCTGAAGATGCCCTCAAACGTGAGATCAGGGAAGAACTGGAAGCGGAAATCAATATTCATAACCTGCTTGATACCGTGGAATACGACTATCCGGCATTTCATCTTTCAATGAAGACGTATATCTGCTCTCTGGCCGGAAAACATCTCTCCCTGCTTGAACACAGCGATGCCAGATGGCTGTCTCAGGATGAACTGGATTCTGTAAACTGGCTCCCCGCAGACCTGAGCCTTATTGAAAAACTGAAACAGATTTCAGTTTAATCAGATTAAACCGCGGCATCCATTAAACCTTTCACTGGTACGATGTACCGATTCAACAAAAAATAAGGGAGCCTCCGGCTCCCTATGTTTTTTCATATAACGACTTTTACTTAAGATTAAGCAGCTCGCTCACCTTAGCCTTCTTTTCATTGAAGTCGGTGATACCAAGACTGTCGGCCTTGTTCTTCCAGAAAGTTGCCTTACTGTTGTCCTTGTCAACACCGATACCCTTTGAGTACATTACGGAGATTGCAACTACAGCCAGTGGATAATCATTGTAGGCAGCCTGTTCAACCCAGTAGAAAGCCTTGCTCATATCCTTTGTTTCACCGCGGCCGTTCGCCACCATAACACCGATATTGAACTGAGCAGCGGCTACATCTACATCAGCGGCTTCCTTGTACCACTGGTAAGCTTTACCGTAATCCTGCTTGACACCGAGTCCGTTTTCATAGGCGTATGCCAGAGAATTCTTTGCATCGGCACTGTCATGTTCCTCGATGGCCTTCTTGAGCCATTCGATACCTTCTTCCCTTACATCAGGGGAATTGCCGGTCTTAACATAGATTTCACCGAGCTTTGACTGAGCCTTGATATGATCATGTTCAGCGGCAAGCTTGTACAGGGTAATCGCCTTTACGTTATCCTTCGGTACACCGAGCCCCTGATCATACATGGTAGCCTGAATATACTGAGCTTCCAGCATATTGGCTCCTGCAGCCTTGCTGATGTAATGGAATGCGAGATTGAAATTCTTTTCTATACCTGCGGAAGGTTCGCCGTAGAGATAGATCTTACCGAGCTCAAACTGAGCCAGATGATTGTCATTGTCTGCAGCCTTCTTCAGGTTTTCAACACCCTGGGCAGGATTTCTTAAGATACCGTTGCCCTGAATTCGCATCATACCGATATAGTATTCACACTCAGGATTGCCCTGAAGCATTCCCTTTTCAAACCAGGAAAGAGCATTCTGATAATCACCCTTTTCATAAAGGAGAGTACCGTAAAGCGCCTGCCCCGGAGCATAATCAGTGAAGGCAACCTTTCTTGCAAGATTGTATCCTTCCTGCTGCTGAGAAGGATCCTTCTGATTCAGCAGCCACTTGGAATATTCATACATGCTCTTAGGATCTTCCTTTTCGGCACCGATCTGGAATTCTCTGACTTCATGGTATTTATCAAGGTAGCGGAGGGCTCTTTCCTCCTTCCATACGGCAGCCTTGTCAAAATATTTGTAGCCTTCATCGAATTTTCCCTGATTAATCAGGAACAGGCCCCATTCATATTCAGCATCGGTTCTTTCAGCATCCGCCGCCATGTGCAGATAACCGAGAGATTCATCAAGAGACATGATTTCCGGATTGGTGTCACCAAGCTTGTATAATGCAAACATCGCATCATCATCCTGCTTTGATTCAACCAGCTTAACCCAGATTTCCTTTGCCTCCTCAGGCCTGCCTTCCTTCAATGCCTTTACACCTTCTTCATAGGTCTTTGAAAAACATCCTGTAAGTACAAGCGAAGACAAAAGTATTAAAGAAGCAAGAGATTTAACTTTCATTTCTACGATCCCAATCCTAAATCGTTAAATATTTTATCGTAACTATCTTATTATTCTATTTTTGCACCTGTTCCTTCTTTATCCGGATGACGTCAGGATACGCATATCCATTCTGAAACAGAAAAATCAGTATTTTGCAAAAATCAGCAGTTTTACATGAAAAACATATTAATGTAACTGTACAAAACATAAAAGAATGAATATGGCATTTTGCTACCTCATCGACATTGTTGGCTCACAAATTTCTTAAAATGCGGACTCCGTGGACAAAATGCAACCTGTTTTTCATATTTCTGCACTGCTAAAACGTATTCTCCGTGATGATTTGAACCTCTTCACCGGCTGAATTATTTTCTGCTGAATGATGGCTGATAAAAACATCCGTTTTTCAACCGTATTACCTTGAATATTTAGGTAAATGAGACACAATATTCAATTCACGGCAGTTTTAATGTAAAACATTATACATTTTTTTAACATTTTATAAAATTATAATTTTTTTTGTTTTTCTGTTAAATTCAGTTTTTATCAGGCCTCAATTTATACAATCTTCAGACATAACAGGCCATAACTCTCTGAAGGCGTGCATCCGGCCGGTAAAATTAAACAAGGTTCCGTGATTTTGTGTTAAACTACATAAGGACTGACAGACGTCTGTTTTCTTATATAAGGATGACTCTGCCGTCCGGCTGTTTTTTCTCAGCAACACCGATACCAGCATAACACGAGAGATTTTCGTCATGTCAAAAGAAATCAAATCAGTGATTATTTACAGTCGCATCAATGATGAATCTGTAGTTTTTACCCTGATAGATCTCGTAAACTTTCTTGTTGAGCAGAAAATAAACGTCATTATTGAACAGTCTACCAATGACAAGCTCAGACTGAGCATGCCTACCCTTAAATTCGCAGACATGAAGGATCAGGCAGATCTGATGATCATAGTCGGCGGTGACGGCTCCATGATCAGCGCCGGCAGAAAAATAGCCATGGTTGGCGTACCGGTTCTTGGTATCAACCGCGGACATCTGGGCTTTCTGACCGATCTTGCCCCAAAAGACATACGAAAGGCTCTTTACAGCATTCTCAAGGGAGAATACGTACTTGAAGAACGTTTTCTGCTCTCAACCACCATCAAAGGCCCCAAGTGTCAGCACGCACTGGCTCTTAACGAAGCTGTAATCCACGGTGTTAAGACGGCTCACATGATTGATTTCTCAATCTTCGTTAACAACAAGTTCATGTATTCCCAGAAAGCCGACGGACTTATCGTAAGTACCCCTACCGGTTCAACGGCATACAACCTTTCCGCAGGCGGTCCGATTATCGAACCGTCTCTCAATGTTCTTTCCCTGGTACCGATGTTTCCTCATTCCATGAATCTCAGACCATGCATTCTTAGCGGTGACAGCAGCATAAAAATCTGCTTCAGAAGCAGAATCACTCCCGAGGAAATCACGGTAAGCTGCGACGGTCAGATTATCATGACTGCGGATGACCGCTGTGAAATCTGCATCGAAAAGAATGAAGTACCTATTAAAATATGTCATCCTCATACCTATGACTATTTCAAGGTACTCAGATCAAAGCTCGGCTTCGGTTCAAAACTCGTGGACTAACGTTCTGAAAGACTGACGGCCGTCCGTCATTCATTTCAATGTTTTTCACTCCCACTCGCGACATGTTCCTTATACCTATATATATAACCGAACATCTTCACGAATAATGCGTAAAGCCTGAGATAAATCATGTCATGACGAAAGCCACGTAACCTGCAGTGCCGTCCGTAACCGGATTCACTGAACAAAAATAACACATATAGTAATTATTTTTACCTTATCTGATGATATTCGGAAAATTAATTGTATAATTCTCCTTAAACAGCGGCGAAAAAAAACAAACGCCGGATAATCAGTATATATGTCTGAACTAATGAATTTGGGTGATTAAATGCTTGAGTCTCTCTCAATAGAAAACTATGCCGTAGTCAAGAAAGCCACTCTGGACCTTCACAGGGGAATGAGTGCCATTACAGGTGAGACCGGTGCCGGTAAATCCATTTCGGTTGACGCGCTTGAACTGGTCATGGGAGGCAGGGCCGACAGCAAATCAGTACGCAACGGTGCCAATGCCACCACCATCTGCGCAACCTTCGACCTTTCAGATTCTCCTAGAGCCCTGGGACTGCTGAAGGAATACGAACTGCTTTCCGAAGACAACGAACTGTGCATCATCAGAAGAACGATTACCAGAGACGGACGCTCAAAAGCATTTGTCAACGACATACACGTGAACACCAATATTCTCAGGGAACTTTCCGCCAGACTCCTGAACATTCACGGTCAGCACGACGGACAGCTGCTGCTCAAAAGCGAACATCAGATAGAATATCTGGACGCCTTTGCGGAACTCGGAGATCTGCTGAGTGAGGTTGAGTCCCTGTACTACACCTATTCAAACGGGAGAGACGAGGTTAACCGTCTCGGTGAACTGCAGAAGGACATGGTTTCTGAATACAAGCTTACCATGTACCAGACGGCTGAACTCAGCAGACTTGCTCCTAAAGAAAATGAATTTGCGGAACTGTCAAATGAATATGACAGATTAAGCAATGTCCATACCCTTCTGCAGAACAGCATGAACATTCACGGACAGCTTACAGATGATGAAAACGGCATTCTGACATCCCTGAACACTCTCGTAAACAGCATGAGCGGACTGGTAAAAATGGACAGAAGTCTGAGTCCCCTGCTTCAGAATATTGAAAATGCCAGAATCCAGCTGGAAGACGCCGCCGGAGAAATCAGTCAGTACAGTTCCACTCTCGAAGCGGATCCTGAAAGACTTTCCTTTATTAATGAACGCATGACTCTTTACACCGACATGGCTCATAAATATTCCGTGACTCCGGATGAACTGCATAAGGTTCTGGAGGAGCTTCATGACAAATCCACCAGATTCACCTCCATAAAGGATGAGATTCAGGCAAGAACCGCGGAAGTTGTGGCCGCCAAGAAAGCTTTTATGGAAAAAGCTCATGAGCTGAGTGACAGACGCAGGGAAATGTCCGTGGAATTCTGCAGAAAGATCACTGAAATGCTTCATGAACTGTCCATGCCAAACGCCATGTTTGAAGTTGAGTTTTCCGAAACACAGCCTCATCCAAACGGAATTGACAGTGTATGCTTCAAATTCAATGCCAATGCCGGCATGACTCCGGATCTAATCTCCAAAACAGCCTCCGGCGGTGAAATCAGCCGTATTGCCCTGGCCATTCTGGTTCTGACCGCAAACAAGATATCGGCTCCGACTCTGATTTTTGATGAAATTGATACCGGCATAAGCGGTTTTACCGCGGCCACCACCGGCAAGCTTCTGCGCCGGCTTGCAAAGACATCACAGGTAATAACGGTTACCCACCTGCCGCAGGTTGCGGCATCAGCGCACAATCAGTACGAAGTACTCAAGAAGGATATCGATAACGAGACCTTTACTTCCATAACTGAACTTGACGACGAAGGACGTGTTCAGGAAATTGCCCGTCTTCTCGGAGGTTCGGCTATCTCTGATTCTGCTCTCGCCAACGCCAGGGAACTGCTCAGCACTCAGTCGGCTGAACAGTAATGTAACAGAGGCGGTCCGTCCGCCTTTTTCCATGAATACAGAGCCTGTTTCCGACATATTTTATCCATCAGGCAAGCCCGTTTCAGCGCATGATTTCCATCTTTTTCATTCGCACCGCTTTTTTCAGCCGCAAAAATACATTCACCCCTTATTTTTTTGTATGTATATATAGTGATTTATATCACATTATCTTGTGTTTTTTATGTAATTTAATTACATGTTAATTTGATGTAAATCAAATATTATTTTTTACAATTAAACATAATCAGTATTTCTGTATACTATTTCACAGTTCAAGCAGTAACTTGACAACGTTTTCAAACACATGAAAATATTTTCATGTAATTTTTTTAGGATTTTTTCAAAAAAATCTTGTATAAAATATCATCGGTAACTATCATGAGCTCCGTGAACAGGGAAATATACAGTTCACATTCAAACAAGAATAAATAATCATTAACATTTTAAGGAAAAAATAAAAATGAGATATTTTATAAAGAAAGTAAGTAACGCTACTTTAGCTCCAGTAACCCGTGAATATAACTTCAGTTACGTTAAGCAGAACTACTAATTCATCAACTTTAATTAACTGATGTCTGAATTTTAATAATCCACACACACATAAAATTCATTCAATTGGTTGGCTCAAAAATTTAAACTACTCAAAACAGATTTTTAAGCAATTAGTATTTTACAAGGACGTAAACAATGAAGTATTTCATCAGGAAATCAGATTTCAGAGCTCTGGCTCCGGTAACCCGTGAATACCACTTCAGCTACGTTAAGTAACTGCAGAGGTTAAGCGATAAGGAACAGACAGTTCTCTAATCGAAAACACATTTAGGCTGTTGCAGACACCATATATCCTTGAACATGACATAAAAGGATAACTCCCCCCGGGGAGCATAATAAAAAAACAATTGATCAAACAGAAAAACGGTCTGCAATCATCAACATAACACAGAGGATAAAACTTATGACCAGTTCAATCAGTTAACCATCAGCACGCCGATGTTGTTAACCGCACTGAATAACTGAAGACGGGGAACCGGAAAGGATGCCGGTTACGGTTTTTGAGTCAATGCGGGAAATCGGTAACTTCAGGTCCTGCCTACTTATTTACCGCTGTAGACAACCGGACCTCGCATAACCCAGACGGCACACGGGCACATTGCCAGCTTTTTAATATTTCCTTCATGGGATGTGTTCTCCGTGAGATGACAATCCGGAACGCCGTTAAAAGTCCTCAAACCATTTATGCGAAGACCGTGGAATCTATTCGTTAAAGAGTCTCTGCCTCATTTCCGGACATCCTCAAGGTCCGTTAATCAGGCGGAGAGGTATGCAGGTTTTCATTAACATCAGGCTGTGCCGTACGGCAGTAAAAGGATTTACGCCTGCCGCACAGCCGCAGAGGATTATTAAGATGATACTCCCGGAAAATAACAAACTCAGAAGACCGGAGATTCCGCTGCCAAAGCACTCTCCGAACGGTACGGGTGCCCATAACATTTAACGTTAACCGTTGAATAAGGGTGTTTTCCCAGAAAACATCTTACCTTAAAACTTTATTATTTCTAAATTAGCACTTTTTTCTAAAACTCAGTTTTTTAGCTTGTGACTGAGTTTTAGTTTTTTGCCGCTGTTATCCGGTATCTCCTTTTCCGGAAAAAACGCTCCGCACAGACCTTCCATTCATGGAATGCCAACCTGTCTCTCCAGGCTTTGATAATAAAAGTTCCGCCGTCATTTATCCATTAAAAAAATTATTATAATTGTTCGCTTTTTTAATAATTTCGGATATAAACATCATAAAAATGTTGTGTTTTTAGATAATTTTTCAGTTATTTCTGATAAAGATTTAATCATTTTTTTTGACACTGTTCTAAAAAACAGCGGAAGACACATCTCAATCTGTATCAATAACGGTCAACTTATTTTAAACTCGGTCACGTTATCTGTAATCATCAACATTACTGATAACTAAGTTGAATATTTCATTCAGGGACGCATGCATTTTCATGCCTGCGTCAATATATTGAACATATTCATTTACAATAAATATTAAGATAATTATGAAAAATAAATTAATCTCAGCTTTATCAGTGGCATCAGTACTTGCCTGTGCAGGTGCATATGCTGATGAGTTTGAAAGTAACGGACTCACCATTATTACTGATAATTTCAAAGTCGAAGATAATTTAGCCTCCAGCGGCGATAAAACAGTTCAATCATTACTTATTGTCAGAGCAGAAAATGAAATAGCCTCACTCGGCGACAAAAAGGTTGTTTACGGAGAAAAGAATCCGGACACCTGGCTTTCGTAAAAGATGAGAATGATCATAACTACATCATCACCAATAAACTTCTCGTTCAGTGCAACAAAGATGTTTACTGCATTCCTGCAGGTCTTGAAGTTTCACAAATCAGCAGCAGTATCTACGAGATTACCGTAAGAGATTACGAACAGTGGTCTGCTCTCAGGGAAGAACAGGGTAATACTGCAGGTGTCCGCAGTGTTTCACCTTCCTATGATTACTGTCTTGAACCTTCATTGAAATAGTCAGGCTCATTCCGGAATCATCCTTAACTTCAATTATTTAATATCCGGTCTTTACCAGACGGCCTTTTCTGCTGAATTATTTCAACGGAAGACCTTTTCTGCTGAATTATTTCAACGGAAGACCTTTTGTGCTGATAAATTCCGTAATAACAGAACAGGATTCATGTAAACAAATGAAAAATATTAAACCGAAACTCTATTTAACTTTTTTCAATGCACTGCTCATAAGCTCCCTGGCGACACTAACAGCCTGCGGCGGCAGTTCCGGCTCTGATTCAGGTTCACCAGTCAGCGATACCCAGGCCGGTGATTCATCAGTAACTAACGGCTCAGCCGGAGACGATACCGGTTCATCAGAAAATCAGAATGATGAGATTGAACTGGAACTCGGAAAGAACGATGCGGTTTCCGACACAAAGGCTGCGGCATCAGACAGTTTCACGCTGTCCCTTCTTGAATACGGAGACATGTTCACCGGAAAGCCGTACATTCTGAAATACACGGTAACATCGTCTAACGGCTCAAATGTCGCCTCAGATAATTTCAGCATCACCGCCCAGTACGGTCAGTTCAGCAGAATTCACCCGCAGACCGGCATGACCGCACCGTCCGGCCAGATCTACTATTACGTACCTGAAAGCGTACTCGACACCACCGATAACTATTATTACTTCACCGAAAGCATCTCTCTGACGACTTCAGCGGGAAAGACTCAGAAATACCGTATGAGCGTGGGTGCAAACACTGCGGCAGAAGACACGCTGTTTACCGAACAGTGGCACATCAAAAACATCGGACAGAATCCGTTCAGCGTCAGACGCGCCCCGGTTGCCGGCATAGATCTCAATGTTATCCCCGCCTGGCATCTTACTGACAGCAGCAGCGAGCTGATTTCCGGCAGGAACGTAAAAGTCGCTGTCTGGGATACCACTGTTGATTTCAACCATGAGGATCTCGCCTCCAGAAAATACGCCCCGTTCTCAAAAGCATCATTCATTAACGGCACTCTGTACCTCAGTGAGGTCAGACAGGACAGCGGCATTCTGCACGGAACCATGGTTTCAGGTATTATCGGTGCTGAAGCAGCCAACGGCAAAGGCTTAAGAGGTATCGCATATAACTCGAAACTTGCCTCCTACGAAGCAAACAGAGCCAATGTTGCCTACCTTGCCAGAAAGAACGACCTGGATATCGCCAATGCAAGTCTCGGTCTTGACAACAGTTACGCCTACGAACCGACTCTGGAAATGTACTACCAGAGTATATTCGAAAACAGCATTCCTCTCATCAAGGCTGCAGGGAATGAATTCGGCCGCGTAACTTTCAGTAACAGCTCCTATTACCCGCAGAAGTGTGTGAATCTGGGAATCAGCTGTCAGCTTAACCAGACATCTTCATTCAACCGCGGCAGATATCTCATCAACGTAGGCGCCATAAACTCCCTTGGTAAAAAATCCTCATATTCAACCATTGGTGCACACCTGTGGGTTTCAGGCACCGGCGGTGAATTCGGTTATACAGGTACAAGTGATTCCTCAGCGGCAATCGTAACCACCAAGTACAGCTACGATCCTTCAGACTACGACGAAGGATTCGAAAGCAGGACTCCGTGGAGAACCGCCGGCAGCACCTACAACGCCAGAAAGAACTACACTCACGTGATGAATGGCACCTCTTCAGCCACTCCATCCGTTACCGGCGTATCCTCTCTGGTTATTCAGGCCAAGCCGGACATCTCCGTTCCGCAGCTGAGATATATTCTGGCCACCACCGCCAGCAACGACACCACATCCGGCTGGAGTACCCTGAAGTATTCTCCGGTTAAGGGCAGCGTAAGTGAATACGGTCAGCAGATAACCTTTGACAACGGCTGGCACTCAAATGCCGCAGGCTTAAGATTCTCAAACTACTACGGTTTCGGTGTGGTTGACGCTTATAAAGCGGTACAGAAGGCTCTGGCATGTGATCAGGATGATTCATGTCTGAAGAGAGCGGTGCTTCCTGAAGACTATAAGAGTTCCGGTTCAAATCCATGCTCTTCATCAGACGGCGGCAAAAACGTTACCTGCGTATTCACCGGCTTTGTGAATACCGATAACGCCAATGACAGAAATTCATACATTGATATCGAAAACACCTCTCTGAATCTGTCATCCTTCACCTATGCCAGCGATACATCAAACAGCTACTGCAGAGCGGCATATCAGGGAAACACTCAGGGCATTGCCTATGCAAACAATCTTCTGCAGATAGAAGTTACCTCTCCTAACGGAACCAGAGCCCTGCTCAAGCCTGTATATGCAAACTGGGATTTTGACGGCAAAACCATGAGAAAGATGCTTGGTCTGTCAAACTACCGTTATGACTTCAGACTCAACATATCTGAATTCTTTACGGAAGTGGTATCAGCAAGAAGCAGCTTTACCGTTAACTTCAAGAGCAAATGCGCAATTGACGTGAACACTCTCAACCAGAACATTTACATGCTTCTCGGCGGTTACTCCAACTAACATTCTGTTTATATAAAACAGATTCGGTCAAAACATTATTGTTCCGTACTCCGGACAATAATGTTTTTTGCTTTCTTACGATGAATCAGGTAAAGAACAGAAAAGGCTTCCGCCGGAAGCCTTTCATCTCTCTAATCATTCTGCCGTAACTGCGCCGCAATGGCATCCTGTCTCTTCTTTTCCCTTGCAATCATTTCCGAGGTCTGGTTCTCATGGAAACCGAAGCCTAGACCTATCTGGGCAAATATGAGCTGTTCCCTTTCGGAAATCTCTCCGTCGACATAAATCATGCGCAGAAGCTTAAGCAGCAGAAGCTTGATTTCATCAGGATCCTCCTGCTGATATTTTTCCCTGAATCCCGCGATGTCATCATACGGAGCGTATTTGACTGAAGCTCCGGCCCTGAATGCTCTGATACCTTCTTCATCTTCAGGCATGCCGACAGAATCCATCATTCTGAGCAGAAGCTTGTGTCTTTCCTCATCAATCTCACCGAAACTTGCAAGAATATAGCCTAAAAGAGTCATCAGCAGACGGTCAGCTTCAGCATTGCGGTATTTCTGCACGGTCTCGGAATTCATTTCTCCAAACACTCCGGACTGTCTTTCACTCTTTTCGGACAGATTACCGGCTGAAGATTTTACAGGCTTCTTTCGAAGGGTGATTCTGTATTTTCCCCCGGTATGGTATTTCAGGGAAAGATTGATTTCCTTTTCATTCAGACGGAGGGCCTCGCCGAATCTGCCTATAAATTCGAGTGTTCTGTCGTTAACGGCTCCCCCCGCATAAACAATCTTAATCAGCCAGTTTAAATAATCCTTGCGTCTGAACATTTCCGCAGGAGCAAGTTCTTCAAGACGCTGCAGATAATCTTCCTGTTCCGTCATTTCACCCGTTCCGGCATTAAAGCAGTTCACAAGCTTCTTTCTCTGGGCGGAATCAAGCAGGCGGATGCACTGACAGAAAACCTTCTTGCTCTTCGGACTGCCACCGTTGATTTCCGTGGCATATCCGCAGATGCGGGCAACCGTTTCGTTCAGATCGTTTTCTGAATTCTGAGGAAAATCGGCATAAAGACTGAATACCTGCTGTTCTGATTTCTGCAGGGCGCTGTTCTCAATCATGGCCCTGACGAGATTAATCACCGTAATCTGATTTCTGTCGATTCCGGAAGGCATTCCGTCAACCACGAACTCTCTGCAGCGGACATCACTTAAACAGGCTCTCACGTACTTCACGCAGAGAACGGGAATACCCAGCAGAGCTCTGCCCATATTAAGAAGTTCGATAATGATATAAAGGTTATTGCGTCTGTGAAGGATCATCGCGAAATACAGTGCAATCACCATGACTATGATAATCCATATGAGAATCGGCAGGCCGAAACCTTCCTTGTGCGCAAAATATAGGGTGTCATCAATGATTCCCGAATACCAGACCACCGCAAAGGGAATGCAGAACAGAATACAGATGAATAAAGGTACAAAAAGCAGATAGAGATTGTAAAACAGACTGGCGGTAAAGAGAGTCCCTGCCGTTTTATGAATAGTTCCGTCATCATAAGCCGAGGAACCGCCTGAATTCTCCGCGGTTTCCGATTTGTCATGATGCATATCAGTCATTTAAAGCGCCCTGTCAGATATAGATAAAATGTTCAGCCTAAATTCATTCAGTCCATCTCACATGCTGTTTTATTTTCTGTTATTTTCTTTTTATGAAGCTATGTTTTTATTTTACCGATAATTATCAAATAATCAATTTTTGATACGTCCATCACTATAAATTAATCATTGTGCATACATAAATTTAACCCGTTTTTAACATAATATTCAATTCTCTGAAACATCTGCCGTTTTATTCACCGTTATTCATCGGAATTACCTGATGAATTCTCTGACAGAATTCCTTCATTACATAAAAAAACAGGAAACAGACTCAGCATCCGTTTCCTGTCTCCGATAAATTCCGGCTCGATATCAGCTCCTTAAGGTATTATCTCTGTAGAATTCGGAACTTTTCAGTTTCGCGCTTTCGACAGGAGGAGCTTTTTTGCCGAACTTACCTCCGGAAACCTCAAAAAGAATGGCCTGTACAGCCTGCTCCTGAATATCGAGAAGAGAGGCAATGGCTAAGATTCTGGCATATTCCGCCTCACTGACGTCTCCGTCGGCATAAGCCATTTTTATAACCAGAGTAAGCAGTTCCCTGTATTTCATCAGATCGTCGCCGTATTTCTGCCGGAAAAGGGAAATGTCCTGACGAGGATTGTACTTTCTGGAAGTTCCTCTGTAAAAACGTTTGGTGTATTCCTCTTCGTAGCGGGCATCCATCTTTTCCATCATCCCAATGAAGCATTCATGTTCGTCTAAAGAAACCTCGTGATCGGCGGATGCCACATATCCCATCAGAGTCAGAGCAAAAATTTCCACGGTACCGTACCTGACATCGTACTCAAATCTTTCCTGTTCCTCTCTGGTCATCTCGTCCATATCATAGTGAACGCCGTACTGTCCGTTGGTTCTGGTGCTGAGAATACGGTTGAGAACCTTGTTGTTAATCTCAATCTTGCTGCTTACCTCACGGATGAATTTGAATTTTTCAACGCTGATATTTCCGTCCACGTAACTCAGAGCCACCAGCATGTCAAGAAGCTTAATCTTCTCGTCGTACATGTCTGCCGCCTTCATCTTGAACATGGAAATGTCATTCTCAAAATTATATCTGCTGCTCACTCCCTCGTAGAAGCACTTTCTGTACAGAGCCTGCTTGTTCGGATTATCACTGCTGATAATTGAATTCAGGGAATTTATGCAGTCGGTATCAATGCCTCCTCCGAGAGATGCCAGATACCCCGCAATTCTGTAGGCGATGTTGTCGGGCTCGTTTTCAATAACCAGATGCTGATACCTGTTTCCTTCGGAACCGCTTATGTTTTCGTAATTCCACATTCTGCTGTGGAAATCATCATAGATTGATTTTATCTCCGCTCTGGTTCCTTCAACGCCGAAACGGCATAACATGCTTATCATGGTAAGTACCACGGCGGCCGGGATGGAAAAGATCAGCAAAAAGAGGTAAACTTTGCCGAATCTGTAGCCGGTAGCAGAAATCATGAAGGAAATAACGAAAAATATCGTTGACATGCTTATACGCACGAAACTGTTATCACGTAGATAACTTAACACGGCTGCTCCGAACATCCATACCCGAACCAGCGGAATCCATATCATCTGTTTAAAGGCGTTTTCGTTTTTCTTTGGAATACGGTTCATCTACTATATCCTGAATTTGTGCATCAATATCAGCACAGGCTGAATGCCGTGTAGCAACGTTTATCCTGCACTGCCTGTGTCTCCGGCATAATCGTATCGTATACGTCACCTGCCGCTTGCAGTAATCACATCCGCTCTTTCCATCTTTTGATATATGTGAGCTTTATCTTAAGGCATCAGAGATAACACCTAATCTACATCATTATTATACTGTTTCATCATATCACAGTCATCAGATTACCATTACAAATTCCTCTCTTTAATTTGACGGATTACACGAGACCGTTGCAAAACATCCGGAAATCCGTATATAACGCATCGACTGTCATTGCCATTAAAACACGTGCGGTAGTGTTTCAGGCCTCAGGATATTCAGGTCGGAATAACTGTATCCAAAGCCAAAATAAAAGCGGAATCATCTCTGATTCCGCTTCCGGTTACTGTTCGGCAGTTTATTTATCAGTTGCCGTTCTTCATCTGTTCGGCATGAGCCTTGGCCTCTTCAGCCTTCTTTCTGGCAGCTTCCGCATCAGCCTTAAGCTTTTCGGCTCTTTCCTTGGCGGCTGCAGCTTCAGCCTTGGCTCTGGCAGCCTCTTCCTTTATCTGCTTCAGCTTTTCCTGATGAGCCTTCAGAAGAGCGGCTCTGGCTTCAGCATCGGCATCGACGGTTTCAGGCTGCTGAATTTCCTGATGAGCTTCCTCTGGTTCCTTAACCTGGGCTGAATCAGAAGAAACAGACACGTCCTGTTCTTCCTGTACGACAGTCTGTATTTCCTCGGCAGGAGCCTGAATTTCCTCAGCATTAGGCTGCTCTGCAGGAACTTCGACTCTGGCTCGTTCAGGTGCAGCGTCGTCATCAATTCTGTCTAAGGAAGTGTCGGAAGATGCCTTCCCTTTGTTTCTGTGACTCAGCATTGCCAGGATATCGGTGAAAATCACATCCTTGTTGCGGAGATTACCGCTGATGTGAGATTTGTTGCCGGTAATGGCAAACTCACCGTAAGTGTCACCGTTCTTCAGAAGAATGGTGTTTCTAGGAGAAAGCTGCTGATAGATAATTACTTCGTTCTCATCCTCAACAAAAGGATTAACTCTCATGGAGCTGGACTGATATCTGTTGAGAGCAAGGTATTCAATCATTTCACCTACGGAAATTGAAGAAATATCATTTTCATACATTCTTGACTTCTGATGCTTGTCGACGACAATCAGAGGCACACGGGTGATACCGAGCTGACCGTAGAGATCGTATTCTCTCTTGGACAGAGTCAGCGGAGCACGGTGATTGCCCACGATAACCAGAATACCGTTGTTGAAGAAGTTCATCTTTTCAAGTTCTTCAACAAATTCACCGATTGCCTCGTCCGTAAACTTGGTTACGGTTGCGAAATCATATTCAACCTTGGTAGGGTCAAGACGCTTTTCTACCGGTACAACGTAAGGAGCAGCACCTGAAGAAGTAAGGATTTCCACAAAGAACTTATCCTTGCTGTACTTGTTGTTTGACCAGAAACGAATGTTCTTGGCTGCTTCCTGAAGGAGAACCTTGTCATCCAGGGCACCGTGATCATAACGGGGCGCGGTATCAGGATAGTTAGGATGCATGTAGTCAAACAGATTATCAAATCCCCCCTTGTCGAACTGGGTTCTTTCGGCATCGGTAGGCTTTGATGAATACATTACGATGGTCTTATAGCCGGCCTTCTTGAAATCACGCGGAAGAGTTGACTTGTAGAGCGCCGGATCCGCAACGTCGGATCCGTTGTGAAGGAACGGACGCATGGTAAGCAGAGCATAGTTGGCCACGTCAGAATCATATCCTGATGAATATGAGTTCTTGAACCAGATGTTGTTTGAAGCTATACGGTCGAGATTCGGAGTCAGATCCAGTTTTTCTTCATAAAGCTTGCTGGAGAAGCTTGAAAGTGATTCAACCACCAGAAGAACAACGTTGCAGTTGTAGCCCAGCCCCTTGCGTTCGGTAATGACTTCATTCGATGAAGATACGGATATACGGCTGAAATCGAGATTTTCAATACCTCTGTTCACGTCAACCATATTGTAGAATTTGTTGTTGAACACACTTTCCGTACCGATGTTTACAAAGTAAACACCTACTGACATGGCGAGAAGAACCACAAATGAACAGAACTTAACCCAGGTGAATTTAAGTCTGTTGTTGCAGAATATAAAGGCACATATACAGATAACCGTGGTAATTACGGCTGCGGTAAGAACCCCCTGGCCGGTAGACATGTAGTGGTTGATGGCATTCGGAACTTCACGCAGATTATGATAGCTGAATGTATCAAGACCGATTCTGGAAAAAATCAGACGATCTGACTTTTCGGTATTCATGATGTAGTCTAGGAACATCAGGAAACCTGAAACAGCCGCTACGGAAGTGAATGTAATCTTTAAAGCTCTGGTCTGCACGAAAATCGCGGTGGCAAACAGCAGCACGATAGCCATGTCAAACGGGAAGTCCTGCTTGACGATGTGCAGATATCCCATGAATTCACTGCGGTAAACGATACCGACATTGTTGCGGAATACACAGTAACGGACCAGCATCATGAGAACAAGGAGCAACAGAGAGAAGCAGGCATACTTGTGATTTACAATGGTTCTGAAGAAGGTTACCAGTACTCTGGCCACCAGAACACCGCCGATGAGAAGCATAAGGTTTGAGTTATGGAGTACATATGCCCTCATCACCTCGTTGAGCGCAAAGAGACTTACGAATTCAACGATGGCGACAAAAATCAGGAATGAAGCGTAATCAGTGATACGGGCTCTGCGGTAGCGGCGTTCAAACAATGCGACCATGAGTTCCCATGCCAGTGAAATAAGACAGGCTACGGCGATAAAATAAAGCACCTGCCACTTGTTGAAGGTCTCAACGGATGTCTGTTCAACAACGTCTCCTGTCAGGAAATAAGGCTTTTCGTGAGAAGCTTCGAAATCATTCTTTTTAATGTTGAAACACAGTTCTTCCGGAGTGTTTTCCACCGGTTCTATGCCTTCAAAAGCAAAACGTTCGGTAACAAGTTCATGGGTACCGGTTCTGCCAGAAATGGTGAATCCCTTGAAGCAGACTTCCGAATCATGTGAATCATCCAGTTCGAATTTAAGCTGTCCCAGACGATTGGTATTATTGAGAGGGATGGTTACCTTTTCAAAATCCTCGGAACTTGAAATCAGGTAGCCGGAGCTGAAACGCTCGTTGTATTCCTTTCGACCGTCACCGAGTGAATATACCCTGGTGTCGGTGGAATACTTTGCCTTAACCTCGTAAGAGAACTCTATCGGGTTTGTAAATCCCGCCCCCATCAGATTGATTGCAACTGTAAGAACAGCTGCAACAAGACAGATAATAATCGTACGTAAGAACGCCATAACTCAAAATCCATTTATCATTCATGATCGACCCATATACCAAAGTACCACAAAGCCGCTGAAATCACACGGGTGACATGCAGGTATTGTTATACAGATATCAATCATTAAATCAACGTTGATACACAAGTATTAAACGGCTGAATCAGACTGAATGAAAAAAGACGGGCAGTCCCCTGCTCCGAAAAGAACCAGATACCGTAAAAAAAAACAGTAGGCTTCGTGTCTCTGAACACCTCACGTGTTGTTCACCCTTCAGGGTACGGCTCTTTTTCTCTATTTATGGAATTCCCTGACGCTTAACATCGGGAACCGGGTAACATCACCGGGGCATGCAGCAATGCCAGGAAGAACCTGAAACTGCGGAACATGACCTCTGATCGTCCCTAATAATCAGTCATATCCAGTTTCCATTCATCAATTTTTCAGACATATCCGACATCCGTCATTGACGTCAGAGACATGCAGAAAAGAAGACAAATAAAAAAACGAATTAATTCAGTGCAATAATTTATCAGAATTCGTCATATAATAAACGACATCACATAAAAACAATTGTTTTAATTAAGCATGATCATGTTTTTTTGAACTGTTTGACCATTTTTTAATCTTTTATTTACACTGTTTTAACATTTTTATTATTCTTTTTTACAAAAATTCCATAAATTTCCAACATTTTGTTTTTTCCGTCGGCAAAGTCCTTGTTAAATCCTGAATTTTATGGATCCGCGCCTCATTATTTTCAGTAACGGAAAGCCGTATAAAGCCATATTCACCAGCCGGAACACTCCGCTTTTTCAACGGCACACGCAAAAAGAACCGAATTCTGCCGATTTTTACGTTCTTTCTGTCTTTTTTATATAGAATACACAAGTATCAGATTAAACATTACATTCATACACCGGAACAGCATAATGAACGACAATACTGAAATCAGTCGGAAACAGACGATAATAAATGAAACACAGGAAAGCAGCGGCGGCAGCAGCAGCACCAAGCTGAATCTGATGAACAGAATACATACTGCCGTCAACGTCACTCCGCATGAAAAGGTTCCGAGTCTGATAAATACGCTGATTGACGGAAAATACAGGGTTACGGACGTACTGCTGGAAAAGCAGACCGGCGAGGCCAATCTGTACATCGCAGAGGACGAAGAAAAGAACATCTTCATGGTGAAGCACTACCGCAGAAAGAATGCCGTAAAGGAGGAGGTGATTAAGAAGCTGTCCGTCATCGACTCCCCTTACATTGCCAGAATCGTCAGCTACGGTACCATTGAAGGTTTTCAGTATGTGGTAATGCCGTACTACCACGGCAACAGTCTTGATAAAATCATTCACAGCGGCGTCACCCTTTCAGAGGAAGAAATACGAACCGTAATTCTCCCTCCTCTCAATGAAGCGGTCAGAACCGTTCATGAAGCCGGAATCATCCATAAGGACATCAAACCGGCCAACATCATTCTATCCAGGGACGGAACGGGACTGACTCTCATAGACTTCGGCATCAGCTCTGACACCGACGGGCAGACCGCGGTGGTAACACATACCGGCAACACTCCGTTCTATGCCGCTCCGGAAACATATACTGGTCTGTTCCTGTCCGAGTCAGACTACTATTCACTCGGTATCAGCATTTATGAAATGGTAACCGGAAAAATCCCCTTCCAGTCTGATTCAGCAGATCCCGAGGTAATCGCCAGATTTGCCCAGATCCAGAAAATCCCCTATCCCGACGGCGTGCCTGAAAGTCTGAGAAATCTCATTGACGGTCTGACATACAAGGACATATCCAACAGACACGACCCCTCCAACCCGAACAGAAGATGGGGATATGAGGAAATAAGCCGCTGGCTGAAAAGAGAGCCGGTGGCGGTTCCCGGCAGCCATGCAGATCCGAACCGTGATTCTGAAGATAATGACGAAAGAAACGGGTTCAGGGTTCCCTACGTATTCAAGGGCAGAAGAATCTCCGGAAACCATGAGCTTGTAATTTCACTTTTAGGCGACTGGAACGGCGGTATTAAGGAATTCCGTCGAGGCGTTCTCACTCGTCATTACGAAACCAACGGCATGACTGAAGAGGCGGAAAAATGCAGAGCGGCCGACAGACTTATGGCAGAGTATGATCAGAACGGAACCGGAAAGAATATCGATACCGTTTATTTCGAGCTGATGTACAGTCTTGACAGATCCGTTACCGATCTGTACTGGAAGGAATTCTATTTTGAAGGACTTCAGGACTACGGAAACGCCCTTATAAAGGCCATTTACTCAACCCCGGAGGAAGCCACCTATGAAAAAATCAGACTTATCGGCAGAAAGTCATTTACTACACTCCGGGATACGGGAACCCCGTCCATGCTTTCCTCGTTTACCCGAAACGACACGCTGAGATTTTCCGATGCTGACAGAAGACTTATCGATACCGCACGCACCCTGGTGGAAAACGACATTCTGAAATTCTTTCTGGAAAACAGCGAAGATGAAAAACAGAAAATCTACATCGAACTGGTGGATACGGTCAAAAAAGCCATGCTTGCCGAACCTTTTTCCGGCGACTATTCAACAGAACTCAGACTGGCTCTCCGACTCGGTCATCTCATCGGCGGAAACAGAAGCTTCTGCATCGGACCGCTGCTTTTTGAAAGTCTTGATTTCTTTGAACAGGTGTTCCGCGAACTTAAGGAAAAAGACATAGTCTCCTACATCAATTTCATGCGCATAAGCCGGTCGGATACTGATGAAGTACAGAAATTTCTTTCCGCAGAGGACTGCAGAAGATTCAGGGACTGTCTTCTCCCTGAAAAAGGCTGCATAATTCTCAGAGACGATTCTCTGCTGTTCCGCAGTTCAGCCGAACTTTTCCGCTATGCAGACGAACTGTGGAGTGAAGGTCAGCTTGCGGAGTTTTACGATCTCGTGACCGAAGTGCGCAGATCATATGCTGATTCTGATCTGGAAAAAACTCTTCAGAATGACAGTCCGGAAGAATTTCAGATTATTCGCCGCAATTTCGACAACATGCTGAAAATTGACAACCTTTACTACCGCAACTCGAAGGATTTTATTGAACAGATCTCTGAAATTACCGGTAATTCCACAAGACTTAACGAATATTTTGAACAGCATAAAACACCTCTGAAAAAGCTGTTCCGCTTCATAGAGGGGAAATCATCGCCGACTCTCGAAAAGTTCCTTGCCGACACATTCGATTTCAGAAGCACCAGTGTTCAGGGAACTCCGGAGGTCGGAGGGACGGTACGTTTCGGCTCATACTATCAGGAATGCTCTGCGGAAAAACTTCTGTACGGACTCAGATGCTTTATCTGGAGACTGGACAGAATCAACAGAATGCTTTCAGACAGCATCGTGGATTTTACCAGCAGCATGGGACACGAGGCCAGAGGTCTGACGCCTCCGGGAAGAATGTACGACAGATATACGGATACACTCATCCGAATGAGAATTATCAGACGTGGTCAGGTTATCACTCAGTTTGCCCTGGGACTTCTGTGTCTTATCTCAGAACTGTCGATTCTGTATATTTTAATTCTGGCTGTCATGATAATTGTGATCACTGCCATCATAGTACTTCTGTGCATTCCGAGACTCATTCTCTGGATCACCGCAGAGATAATCAGGCTGTCTGGACACAGAACTCCGATTGAGTGGCTGGTGGCATCCATCGATGAACACGGTGCCCTTCTTATATCCGAAAAGGCTCTGGACGCACGATGCTTCTGCGCCGATCCCAAAAGACAGGCGGACTGGACGCACAGCGAACTCTGTTCATGGTGCAACACCTCTTTTTACAATACCGCTTTCAGTGAAACCGAAAAAACGGAAATAGTCACCGTTGAAATACAATCATCCGGTAACATCCTCGAGAACAAAGTATTCATTCCAAACGAGGTACAGTATCTCAAGTACCTGTGTCTTAACCGCAGTCAGGACACTCCAAGACAGGGAATGTACGAAGGGGTACCTACACTCCGCACGCGCAGACTTCTCGGTATAAGGCCTCAGGATGAGTACTGCGCATGGCTTCTGAGAAACTGCACTCCCGGCAGAAACGTAAAAGCCGTTGAATCTGACGGAACAGTCGGCAGAAGAGGCTTCGTTACGGTTATGCCGGTAAGAGTCGCCGTTTACATAAGCTACTGACGGAATCTGCATCACGCATGAAAACAAGGCATGAACGCCTCTGATGATTTTTCTGTTAACTCAATCGGATTATTATGTATAATTTCTAGTATATTTTTTTTATTCTGTAATAAACTTGGTTTATACAGCATCTCCGTACTGACGGTGAGTAATCACAGGGTAACGGAGACAGACGTTCCAGACAGCATGATTTAAGGAGAATACGGGAATGAGCGGTCCAAAAGACGGGAAAATATACAATCGGAATTCTGAAGCAATAGCCCGCATGGAGGCGGAAAGAAACAGACAGATGCTCATAAGAAGCTTCAACAGTAAAAAAAACAGTGTGCTTTCACTTCTTCCGGAAATCATGAACCAGCTTGATAAATTAACCACAATTTCCGCAAAATCCGGGTTCAAAACCGGTATCTCCTGTGAGAAATTCAGGCAGTATGCCGAGGA
Source organism: Ruminobacter sp. RM87 (assembly GCF_000701925.1). Lineage (NCBI taxonomy): Bacteria > Pseudomonadati > Pseudomonadota > Gammaproteobacteria > Aeromonadales > Succinivibrionaceae > Ruminobacter > Ruminobacter sp. RM87. The sequence continues at coordinate 29,156 of NZ_JNKD01000001.1, forward strand.
ACTCCAAAAAACGGTATACAGCATAAAGGTTGCAAACAGTGCCCCCGTCTCCACTGTTGAAAGCCGCAGGAGAGAGCTTGATTCCGCAGCCGACAGCATAAGACAGGTCTGGAAGCAGGTTGCCGATGAACAGAGTCGCATAAATCATCTTTACGAACAGAAGCTCCTCAGAATCAGCAATCTGAGAAAATGCGTCGGTGAAATCAAAGTTCAGATCGATGAAGAGCTTAAGAAGCATGCAAACCTTCTGGAGGAAGTCATGAACAGAATGCAGGAGTACGGCATCAGCTCCAGCAGTCTGGTTAACGATATCTACGAGTTCCACATGCAGAGCATGCAGACTGCTCCGCAGCTGTGCAAATCTCTGGGAGCAGATGCCAGGAAAGACGAGGAACAGTATCTTGCCGATTCTCTCAGTCTGTACCGCGGCTTTAAGGAGAAGATCGATACCTTCCCATCCAGGTGCGAGGAGGTAAAGGAACAGCTCAAGGCTCAGTATCTTAACACACTGTCTGATGAAATCTCCGGTCTTCTGCAGCAGATCCGTGAAAAAGAAAAACAGGAAGCGGCAAAAAGAAAGGCCGAAGCCGACAGACAGGAACAGGAAAGAAAACAACAGCTAGAAGAACGTGAGAGGATCCTTGCCGAACTGCATGAGCGCGTAACCGGAAAATTCGATGTCCTGGAACAGTCCGGAAGCATGCAGGACAAGACCAGGGAGAAGCTTGCGGATCTCAGAAGCATGTGGCAGGAAAACATGGAAGCAAATATAGACAACCTTGAATACATGCGTCAGTTCTACGCTCTTTCCATAGATCCGAAGATTAAACAGCTTAAGGATGAAATCGAAGACTATCAGGAACTTCTGAAGCAGTACAATGAAGCCTATGACCAGTATGTTGTTCTCTGCAACGAGCTCAACGAGGAGCCCGGGAATTTTGCCATGTCTGAAGAAGGCATCAACCACATATACGCACAAGTGTCCCGACTGAAGGATTATCTGTACGATGACTACAACAACAGATATATCAGCAGATCCATCAACGAAGTCATGAAGGAAATGGGATATGACGTTATCGGCTACAGCGTTGAACATGAACGCGGATACGGACATGAAGCGCTGTACCGTTTCAACGACAGCTCAGCCATCAGCGTATGCATGACGGATAACTACCTTACGATAGAGCTCGGCGGTATCGACGATACGGATCGCGAACCTGATGAGGCTGAAGCCCGTGAACAGGTTGAAGACATGAAGAAATTCTGCAGTGACTACAAAATCATTCAGGAAAAGCTGAAATCAAAAGGCCTTGAACTGAAGGACGGTCACGATCTTCCTCCTGATCTCGAATACGGTCAGATCCATAATCTCCGTGATTATGACATTGATGATGAAACCATTGAGGAGCTGCTGAACAGGGCTCATGCCGGCCGCAGGACTCATGCCGGACAGGCGGCTGCGGAAGAACAGAAGCACCTCACCGCAGACGAATAACCTCCCTGCTTAAATTTCCGCCTGAGTGTAATGCTCAGTCGCATTTTACAGGCATTATAAGGCGGAATACGGTATTCTTTCTGTATAATAACGGATAAGAGCGGTAAATCAGCTTTTACCGAAAAAAACATCAACCCGGGACAAAAACAATCATGGCAAGAATAAAAATCTGTCCAAACATCAACTGTCAGACCGAAAATCTGGCAACAGCCACTGAATGTGAAGCATGCGGCTGCGATCTTACAAACATTAAACCGACGCTGAAACAGGAAACTCCGCCTGAAGCGGCAGTTTCACCGGAGGTGACGTCCGCAGAAAAAGAAGCCGTACCGCGGAAACCGGCCGCTTCAGCTTCAGAAAACACTCCTTTTTCAGCAGCAGACGCATCCCCTGCTGCTCATAATTCCGAAGCAGAAAATGATGTCGGTACGGAATTCGTAAAAATCTGTCCTGAATGCGGACAGAAAAACCGCGGTGTTGCCAAAATCTGCACAAAATGCAAAGCCTCCTTAAAGAGCATCAGAGGAGTTCATTTACCGAAGGACGCACCGGCGGCCGCTCCCTCAGCCAGACCGGAACCGCGCCGTGTCATGGCAGTACCTGAAATCAGACTGATGTCTTCAGACGGACAGGAAATCTTCAGAGTCACCGAATCAAATCCGGTATTCAGTATAGGCAGAGAGCAGGTTCTCAGCGGTTTTCTGAGAAACTGCGATTATGTAAGCCGCCGTCATGCGGAAATCTCCCTCATTCAGTCAACGCTGACCATCACGGACCTTAACAGCACCAACGGCACCTTCGTCAACGACTGCAAACTTGAACAGGGACGCAGAAGACCGCTTGAAAACGGGGACAGGGTATCACTTGGAGGCTTCTGGGGAACTGAAAAAACCGGATGCTTCACCGTAGAGTACCGCAGATGAACATAGCCAGACTGCTTTATCCCGTCAGAGTTCTGGGACCTGGAAACAGAATGGGAATATGGTTTGCCGGTTGCACTCACGGATGCCGGGGATGCAGTAATCCGGAACTGTGGCAGATGCAGAAGAAATACGAGACTACCGCAGATCATATTCTCGAAATAGTCAGGTCGGTAGCCGCAAGTTCTCCCATTGACGGATTTACCATCACCGGCGGAGATCCCTTTCTGCAGAAGGACGCACTGCGCATACTGTTGCCGAAGCTTGCGGAAATATCGGAAGACATTCTGGTATATACGGGTTTTAACTACGAGGAAATCAACACCGGGGAAAACAGGGACATTCTTGACTTCATCACCGTACTGATTGACGGGAAATACATCGAGGAGCGCAACAACAACTGTTTTCTGAGAGGTTCTGACAATCAGAGAATACACATTCTGCAGAAGAACCGTGAGAAATTTTATCTAAACTACCTCAGCTCCGGCCGGAATCAGATACAGAACTTCCGGACGTCTGACGGTTTTATTTCCGTGGGAATCCACAACCCCGACTACAGTCGGGAACTGCACGAACGTCTGCTGAAAAAAGGAATTATAAGGGTGTAAACATGGATAATAATGAGCTGCCTAAATGGCATCAGGAACTGACCATATTCAACCGCATAAAGCCTCAGATTATCATCGAAGGCAATATCATGGATAAATATGTCTATCCGGAGGAAAACGATTATCAGTCCAAGGGAGTCATTCTTAATCTTAAGGATTATCTGAATGCGTTCTTCCGTAATCTCGGTTACCACCACGTGATTTTTTACGATCATCTTAAGGGCTTCTACAACGACAGCTGTGACGACGGAAAGAAAGCCATTGATGATTTTGCTGCTCTGGTGAGCGGGGATGTTACCGAAGACCACATTGCTGCGCCGTTCAGCGGACGCGGGGCAAATGCCGCGGAGATCATAGACCTTGCTCTCGGTCAGAAGGAGGAATCGGTGGCCGTTATCATGGATTTTGTATCCAGATACATCGTAAGCCCTACCCAGCTTTCACCTGACGACGTGCTGAGCTTCACCCGTCTGCAGAAAGCAGTACTTGGAAGCAGCGAAGTGGTTGAGAGCAGCGGCGTTCATCTTAAAAACACCGTAATCCTTCTCACCCAGAAGGTCAACGACCTGCCGGTATGGTTCTATCTGGACAATCCGCTCAGCAAAACCATCAACATACAGCCACCTACCAAGGAAGAACGATTCAGTTTCGTGGACACCCAGTTCAAATCTTTTTTCGACAGGGAAATCTATCAGGCGGAAATAGGCAGATACGAGGATGAGTCCGGTCGCGGGGAGCTTAAGAAATTCAAGGAAAAATTCACCGGCATTACCGACGGTTTTTCCTACACCACTCTCAACGATCTGCGCATTCTCTGCAAAAATCAGAAATTCCATCTGAACGAACTCACCAAGGTGGTGGATCTTTACCGTTACGGCGTAAAGGACAATCCATGGGAAAAACTGGATTTTAAAGATTTTGAACACGCCGAGCAGGAATTCTACCAGCGTGTGAAGGGGCAGGATTACGCCATTGCCAAAACTCTTGATGTGGTAAAGCGAGCCATGACGGGAATGAACGGTCTGCAACATTCCTCCCACACAAAACCGAAGGGCGTGCTGTTTTTTGCCGGCCCTACCGGTACCGGTAAAACAGAGACTGCCAAAACTCTGTCACAGAAGATCTTCGGCGATGAAAGCAGATGCATAAGATTCGACATGAGTGAATACAGCCAGTCGCACAGTGACCAGAAGCTGCTGGGTGCTCCTCCGGGATACGTGGGATACGAACGCGGCGGTCAGCTTACCAATGCGGTAAAGAACAATCCGTTCTCCATCCTGCTGTTCGACGAAATCGAAAAGGCGTCCCCTACCATTCTGGACAAATTCCTACAGATTCTCGAAGACGGCAGAATGACTGACGGTCAGGGCAATACGGTTTATTTCTCCGAATGCATCATCATATTCACCAGTAACCTGGGAATCTATGTGGATGTGGAAGATCCCGTAACCCACCAGATCCGCAAGATACAGAACGTCACTCCGGACGAAGACGACTATGAAACCATCCGCAAAAAGGTAGGCGGAGCCATTGAGCATTTCTTCAAGTACCAGCTCAACAGACCGGAAATTCTGAACCGTATCGGTGAAAACATTGTGGTATTCGACTTCATACGTCCGGAAACCGCCGACAGAATCACTGATGCACTGATTAACAAAATCAGACGTGAGCTTCTCGAAAGCAAGAATATCACTCTGTCCCTCAGCGATAAAGCCACGGATAACCTCCGGAAGCTTGCCGCAGGGAATCTGGAGAACGGCGGTCGAGGTATCGGCAACATCATTGAAGAATATCTGATAAATCCGCTGTCGAGATACATGTTTGACAACGGAATCCGCAGTAACACGGGCCTCACAATCAACGACATAGTCACGGACAATGGTTCCGTCAGTCTGAACTGCACACTTACCGAGGGTAATCCATGAAAGCTGTTTGTCATATCGTAAAGGGACCTTATCATCAGGAATGCGAGGACAGCGCTCTTATCATGGGAGCCGGCAGGAGTCCGCTGATTTTTCATGAAAACAGAACCGAAACGGAAATATCCTCGCCGGTTCTTATTGCCGCGGCAGACGGCGTGGGAGGTCTCCCCGGGGGCAGAAAGGCATCTGAGTTTGCCGTCAGGACTCTCAGTACCATGAACGTCTCCGGAGACGAAACCACATATGCCGAAACACTTAAGGAGATCAACCGAAGGCTCATAGACTATGCCGCCACGGTTCCCGGACAGAATACCATGGCCACAACCCTGAGCATGGTCTACCTTGACGGTAATACGTTTAAAATCGCGCACACCGGCAATACCAGAATCCAGACACTTAACGGCGGTTATTTAAGACAGGTTTCCACCGACCATACAACCTATCAGATGCTTATGGATCGGGGGATGCCTGAAGAAGCCGAAAAAGCGCCTAAAAACGAAATCATAAGCTGTCTCGGAGGCGGTAATGAAAAGCAGCTTTACAGGATTCAGGTGAACAGTCTGAAGGTCTCACCAAACCAGAAGATGATTATTCTGACCAGTGACGGCATCCACGACTACGTTGATATTGATTTTATGGAAGACACGCTCAACCGGGACGACCTCTCACTTGGAGAAAAGGCTGATCTTCTGATCCTTCAGGCACTGAAACTGGAGTCGGAGGACGATAAAACCGTACTTATAGTCGAGCTGTAGAAAATAGCATTAAATCACGTATATCCCGAACGGTTCTTACCATGCCTGCCGTCCGGGATTTTTTTATTTTTTTTCTGGCGGAAGCAGGCTGAGTTACGCACCTGTAACATTCAGCGGCAGCAAAAAATGTCTGGATAGCTGCAGGAAAAAAGGAGCTGGGTACCACCTGAAACCTTAAATTCATAAACCGCATTCAGTTTCTGCAGTGCTGCACTTATCAAATCATGAGTTATAAATGACAGAAATCAGGATTTCAGGGTATAATGACCTAATTGTTTACATCACATCACAAGGAATATTTACCATGTACAATGGCAGTGAGAACAATAACAGTTCAAACAACGGATACACCACAGCCCCAGACGGAAACTACAACAGAGACTATTCGGGCAACGGATACAGAACCAATACCGATAACTATATGAGCAGCGGCTATATGAGAACGGATATGAAGCTTCGAAATGAAGCCTCATCCTGCCGTAAATGGATGATTATTGCGATGGCATTACATGTGTCTGCCGGGATTCTTTCCATTATGGGACTTCCGGCGGCCATAGTTACTTTTATTACCATGACAAGGGTAAGGAGTTTCTTTGACAAAGCCAGAATGTACGGAGATCGTACTTGGGTTTCGATAGCTCTGTGGACATACGGTATTTATATGGTTGGCTGTGTCGTAACAGGCTTCCTTATAGGCTTCAGTCTTGTGTTGGAACATAAAGATGAAATACAGTCAGGTGAAGCAATGGTTAACGGATTTTTACAGGAGCATCATGTGGCTTGTCTGATGTTTTCACTCATTTCCATCGTGGTCGTCCTGTATCTGCTGGTTGTCTGGATTAAAGCATTTGTAGCTCTGAAGAAGTACTGAGACTCACTCATGCAACAGCCTAAAGGATGTCTGTATTTACGGATATCTGACACACTTATTTAAAACAGCTGATCTATGCCTGCATTCATTTCGTCTGCAGGCATTCCTCTTCTAAAAAATGGCATGCCTTAGTCTCTGTGTGAACCTCTGTACGAAACATGCTTAGTCTCATTCTACGTAAAATCGTCTCCGGCCTCATCATCATAAAGAACAGACTTTATTAAGGAATGGCTGAAACAGCAGTGTTATCCTGATGATTTTTCAGTACGTTTTTACATTAAAATAAATCAACTGCTTTTCTAAAATATTCAGATTTATCCAGCGCGAAAATTTTTCATTTCCGCAGATTATGTCTTCCACGGTAAAGTAATCTGACCACGGCTCCCTCCACAGATTTCGGTAGTCACCAGAACATCATGTTACTTATAAAGTGACATTATTTTAGGATTCTTCTTAATATAACAGCCCGAAAAATTCCGGCAGGGGATATGACTTATCAGATTAATTATAATTTCAACATGATTGATTATCACGATTAATGCAGATTAATTATGAAGCCTTAAAATTAATCTTCATTAATCAATATATTTCTGTCACCTAATCATATAAATTAATATTATACCCCATGTTTTTCAGAAATAATGTACTGGAAACAGAAAATTACATGAATCCATATTGAGAACAGGATGGATTATCCGACTGCGGCCATCATAACTTTTTTCTCTGTATATGTTGAAAGCAGTCTGCACTATATCCGTTCTGAAAAACACTCATTAAGCCCCCTGCCGTTAAAGATTTTTAATATTAAATTTTATCAATAATCATAAATAAGCATCCCCTACTTATCCGTCAGTTTTTACCGTAATTATTCTTAAGGATTCATCATTCTCTTTCAGCTGCGAAACAATAATTATGTTAATTCTCTCTGCAGATATATAAATTCATGATCACTCTTTCTTATTTTTCACGTATAATAATGATATTGACATTTTGGCATTAATTTATTCACGGCAGGATACCGTCAGACTCTGATGTATTCAGAATTTTAAACAGGAGATTTTGAATATGCGTTTTTTGATGTGGACATTACTCGGTTTTATACTGTTTTCCGTATCCAGCGTTGTCATTCAAGAAAACAGTATAAGACCGGAGAGCAGTTTCCTCAGAATGATTATGGCACTGATACAGTTATCCATGCTGTTTCTGTATTTCAGTCGCCATCTGTATGTGCGCATTTTCAGATTATTCGTCAACCCCGAAGACAGTTTCTTGACACTGTTAAAAAAAGCCTTTTTTGGATTCCTGGCCTTTATGTATCTCACGGGGCTCAAAACGTTATACGACGACGGATATACTGGAAGCGTGATTTTTCTTTCACTGCCTCCTGTCATTTATTTACTCACCCGCAGGTTCACTAATCAGACTCTGCGCTCAAGAATCAGCGGAATCATTCTTGATTTTGCGGCCTGGACCCTAATCGGATGCTGCATGGCAATTTTTTCATTTAAGGTTCTGGCTGATTTCGATGAACTGCACGACGGTCATTTCACGTTTGTTCAAGCCCTTGTTTCATTTGCCGTCATCATCATGAACTTCTCCTTTATCTTTCTGTACTGGACAAGACACCTGTATCTGAAACTCTACAGATATATCATATCCTGACCTCTCCGCAGGAGGCTCTTCAACACTGTTAATTCATTGATAATTATAATTTTGGTCCCTTTCATTTCAGGGATATTCCTTATCTAATATCCTAGTATACCTAAAGGAATAATAAACTTTTTCACTTTTTAAACAAAAAGAATCTTGTTACATGCCGTGGTTATGTATAAAATCACAGTACGAATCCTTTTATGAATCAGACATCGTCCGCCTGTGACGCTCCTTATTTCGTAAAAGCATTCGTTTCATCAGATATCACAGACACTCCGGAACCTTCCCGTCACACACAATACAACGGTCCGGAATACATAATAAAGGTAACCAAAAAATGCTAAACAATAACAACTCAGACAACGTCTATCAGGACGGCATCAGACCGAAGCCGAACATCAAGGCTCTGTTTCCGATTCTTATTTTTCTGGTCTTCTACCTCGGAAACGGCATTTACTATGAGTACATTAGTCCCATCGAGGGCAAAATGGGCTTCTACATCACTTCTGTGGTGGTATCCTTCGGCATTGCCCTGATTGCCGCCTTCATACAGAACCGCAAACTCAATTTTGAAGAAAAAATAAACATCTGCAGTAAAGGCATAGGTGACAGCAACATCACCATCATGCTGCTTATATTCCTGCTGGCAGGTGCCTTCAGCGGACTTGCTTCCGTTACCGGCGGTGCCGTCAGCACGGCAAACATGCTGCTAAACATCATCCCGGCAAATTTTGCGATACTCGGTCTGTTTGTCATCGCCTGTCTTATTTCCATGTCCATGGGCACCAGCGTCGGTACCATCAGTGTTCTGGCTCCGATAGCACTGGTAGTTGCCCGAAACGGCGGTATTTCCGTTCCTCTCTGTGCGGGAACCGTCGTCGGCGGAGCCATGTTCGGTGATAACCTGTCCTTCATATCCGACACCACCATAGCCGCCACCAAAACCCAGGGCGTGCAGATGAAGGAAAAGTTTCTGGCAAATATAAAGCTGGCGCTGCCCGCAGCCGCACTGACCGTTGTTGTACTTACCTTCATATCTCTGAGCACCGGTACGGAAACCGTCGGCGAATACGACTTCAAATTCCTGCTAGCCCTGCCTTATTTCATTGTTTTTATTCTGGCACTCGCCGGAATCAACGTGTTTGTGGTACTGATAATCGGCATAATACTGTTTCTTGCCTTCGGTTTCGGTCTTGATACCATCAGTTATGCGTCAGCATTCGAAGCCATGGGCAAAGGCACATCATCCATGTTTGAAACCATGATTGTTACCATTCTGGTTGCCTCTATTTCCGCTCTGATTAAAGCCAACGGCGGCTTCGAAGTCATCCTCGGATATATCAGAAATCACTTTAACGACAAAAGAGGAGGAATGTTCGGCATTGCGGTTCTGACCTCATTCATGGATATAGCCACTGCCAACAATACCGTAGCCATAGTGGCTGCAGGCCCTATTGCCAGGGACATCAGCCGTGAATTCGGAGTATCAGGCAGAATTACCGCCTCCCTGCTCGATACCTGCTCATGCATACTGCAGGGTATTATTCCGTATGGAGCTCAGCTTCTCGTTGCGGCCAGCATCATGGGTATCAGCAGCATAACCATCGTACCGTGGCTGTTCTATCAGTTTATTCTGGCGATATTCGTAGCCATAGTCATCATCAGAGCCAGATAATTTCAGATTATCAGGCCATATAAAAACAGGCTCTGCATTTTCTGCAGAGCCTGTTTAGTCAGAAGGCCCGCACAGGTGTACGTGTCCGTCAGATACCTTTACTTCTCTGTTGTCGGTTCTTTATGATCGTCATGACCATGAAGCTCTCTCAGGGTATCCTCAATATTCTTCATCACCTTGCTCTGAGTAGAACGCAGAATCATGCGGTTTGACTGAGCATAGGTGAAATTTCTTATCAGCTACAGCAAAGGAAACGGACATGATGCATCAGCCAAACAGGCAGAAGCCGCAAATGCTTCTGTTCACGAGCCTAATGACTGCGTTAAGACCGCGACGTGTTCTATTCAACAGCCATAAAGATCAATACATGTTTAAAAATACACCTAAATCACCGGTATTAAGGATACGTCATATTTATTCACTAAAAATTATGCAGGAATCATAACTGTTGAATTATTTGCTGATACTGGTTAAATTACTGACAGATGAGCTGTACGGATAATTGTTCAAAGGAAGTTCCATCCTGTATCACGGATAAAAATTCAGTGCTGTGATAAAATGACAGCAGATGATGTTGAGTTTGGGGAAGTTAAAGTTATGGGAAATATTCTGAACCCTGATAAAGATAACAGCTTTATCAGGCTGGTTAAATTCAAAGATTCTGAAATTTTTGTGGATAAGACAGATTTTATAGGAAAGATATCCGCAAAGATCAGTGCCGATAAGCGTTTCTTTGCCATAACCCGCCCCCGCAGATTCGGTAAAACAGTAACTGCTGACATGCTTTCAGCTTATTATTCCAAAGGATATGCAGGACAAAAAATTTTTGACAATCTGAAAATTTCCAAAGAAAAAAATTATGAAGAACACCTGAATAAATACAATGTCATATACATCGATATGAACTCCATAAAGGATAAGTATATTTCGTATACGTCAGACAAATCCCTTTATATCGAAGATATCGATGACATCGTAGATTTTCTGCAGTACCTGGTTATTCTGGATCTGAAAGAAAACAAAAACTACGCAGAACAAATAAATAAAGCACCCCTTGTTGGAAAGAAATCTTTATCTTCAGCATTGGATGTTATATGCAGATACACTGGTGAACCATTTATTTTAATTATGGATGAATGGGATCTGATATACAGAGAGTACAAAAATGAAACGGTATTACAGGAAAAGTTTATAGAGTTTCTGCGAGGTTTATTTAAATCAAAAGATGGTCAGGATTGCTTTGCTTTAGCTTATCTTACCGGTATTCTTCCTATCAAGAAATATAACTCTCAATCAGCTTTAAACGGCTTTAAAGAATACAATATGCTCGCCCCCGAACCATTTGAGACATATTTTGGTTTCACCGAAGATGAGGTTGCCGAAATTGTAAAATCACCTGACTGCACATTATCACATCAGGAACTGAAAAAATGGTATGAAGGATATAAACTCAATGGCATTGATATTTATAACCCCAACTCTGTTGTTTCTGCTGTCAGCGATGGTAAGTGCAAAAGCTATTGGAGCGGAACTTCATCAAACGAAGAATTTGTACGCCTCATCAATACTGATTTTCAAGGCATAAAGGAAGACATCATCAATTTAATCGAAGGTGATGAAGTTACTTTCAGCTGTGCAAATTTCCAGAATGATATGGTAAACATCAAAGATAAAAATGATGTCTTCAGTCTTCTGGTATGCCTCGGTTACCTTGGATGTGCAGAAACAAAAAATCAATATCGTAAAGTTGCCTATGTTCCGAATGCTGAAATCAAAGCAGTGCTGATGGATATTGTCAGAGAGCAGAACTGGTACGAGCGAATGGAAACAATAAAACGTTCAGAAAGCCTGCTAAAAGCAATAAAAGAACTTGATGGAGCAACCGTAGCTACACTTATTCAGGAAATCCACAATTCTTCGGCTGTAACTCTGCTCGACTACAATGACGAGGAATCACTCACTTATTGTGTAATGACCGGACTTTTATGGTCAACTCTTGACGATTACAGCTGTCACCGTGAAGATCAGTCAGGCAAAGGACGAGTTGATTTAGTGTATGAACCAATAACAAGGAGACAGCCACTAATCCTGATTGAGTTTAAGTATGACGGTTCTGCTGAAGAAGCCATTGCTCAGATTAAAAAACAGGAATACTGCAAACGCTACACCGGACAGTTCAAAAACATCATAATTGTAGGAATAAATTACAGCACAAAGACTAAAGATCACCAGTGCCTTATTGAAAAACTTAATTAAGCAGACGCATATTTCAGCGGATACTAAAATCCAGACCTATAATCAATGGAAATCGTTTTAATGCAGAAACATAACGTTGAGGCTTATTCAAAATTCGCTTAATAACTGTATCCTTGGTATAAAAACATACAGCTTATTCTTCAGAATGTTTTTCGCAGAGTGCTTTGTTGAAAGTAGTCATCCGTTTTACATTTTGATTTTGATGTTCAGTATTCGGTTTCAACTGAACGTGTTGATGAGCCTATAGAAATCATGCCTGCCGAGCATACAAAAACAGGCTCTGCATTTTCTGCAGAGCCTGTTTAGTCAGAAGACCCGCACAGGTGTACGTGTCCGTCAGATACCTTTACTTCTCTGTTGTCGGTTCTTTATGATCGTCATGGCCGTGAAGCTCTCTCAGGGTATCCTCAATATTCTTCATCACCTTGCTCTGAGTAGAACGCAGAATCATGCGGTTTGACTGATCATAGGTGAAATAACTCCAGATCCAGTCCATAAACACGAAGAACTTGTTTTTAACACCGAGAATTGAAACCAGGTGTACGGCCATCCAGAGTATCCATGCGAAAAATCCGCCCAGCCTGCACCCGGCAATTTCAGCCACTGCCTTGTTCTTACCGATTGTAGCCATACAGCCGAGATCCTTGTACACAAATCCTTTCAAAGGCCTCCCCTTCTCCATGGCAATAATGTTTTTGGCCAGAAGCTCACCCTGCTGAATTGAAGGCTGAGCCATCTGAGGATGTCCGTTAGGGAATTTAGGATCACCTTCCATAAGAGAAATATCGCCGATGGCAAAGATATTATCAAAGCCTTTAACCCTGCTGTAGTTATCGACCATGATACGTCTGCCGCGTCCGAGAGCACTGTCAGGAATACCGTTTACCTGATTTGCCGTTACACCGCCTACCCAGATAAGATTTCTGGTACCTATGGCGGAGCCGTCATTCATCCTGACCTTGTGATCCTCATAATCGGTTACAAAGGTATTGAGCTTCACCTCGACATTCATGCTCTGAAGGAACTTCAGAGCCTTTTCTGAAGATTCTTCCGACATGCCAGCCAGAAGTCTCTTTCCGCCTTCGATAAGATGAATGTGAACCTTTGAGGTATCCATGTCCGGATAATCCTTCGGCAGAACATAACGTCTCATTTCCGCAATGGCGCCGGCGATTTCCACACCTGAAGGACCGCCGCCTACAATAACAATGTTCAGGAATTCATTCCTTTCCTGTTCATTGGAACAGGTTATGGATCTTTCAAAGCTTGCCAGAAGAGTGTTTCTGAGTCCCATGGCCTCAGGCACGGTCTTCATCGGTATCGCCCATTCCTCAACGTTCTTGTTGTTGAAGAAGTTGGTCTTTGTACCGTTTGCCAGTACCAGATAGTCATAGTCAATCTTACCTATTGAAGTCTGAATGTAGTTACCTTCAGGATAGATACAGGTAAGTTCCGCCATACGGAAAAAATAGTCCTTGCGATCCTCAAACAGCTTGCGGAAAGGGAAGGAAATGGAGCTTGGATTGAGACCTGCCGTGGCAATCTGATAAATCAGCGGCGGGAACTGATGGTAATTGTTCTTATCGACAAGAATCACCTGAAAATTTGATTTCTTCAGCCCCTGGGCCAGCCTTAATCCTCCGAAACCGCCCCCTATGATAACCACTCTTTTTTTGCCGTTACGTTCAATATTGAAACTCATACAAACCTCAAAACACAAAATTCTTATTATGTAGTAAATACTGATAATGTTATCTTTTTATGCGGAACATCTTCTGACAGGCGGACGTTCTCTTCTGTTTATGATCAGCACCGGCACCGAAATGCAGCCGTCAGTTTCATTTTTATGCAGCCATAAATTACCGCAACATAAAAACTCAGTGAAATCAGGCACTGAAACCACTTTTTAGGGATTATAGCACGACTTGTTTATACAGAATGAAACACAGCTCGGAAATACTGCAAGATGAATAAAAAATCTCCGGCCAGGGAAACCGAACCGGAGACGAAATCATAAAAAAGTAAAAATATATCCGTTATGCCGCCATAACCGCAGACAGAATGACAATAACAAAAACCACGCCTGCTGCGACATAATTGATGACGTCTGAATAGTTTTTCTTTGGCTTGTTGCCTGAAGCCAGCTCATCAAAAATCTTGTTAGTCACCGCAAATCTTGCAGCACACACGCCTGACACAGCAAAACCGCCGGCCATGGCGAACATGGAAAGCAGAGTTACATACTTGGCACCGTAATCATGATCGCTCCATCCCAGAATCATGGCAACGAGAAGAAGTGCCATGCCTGCTCCCACAGGAATAACAGCGGTCTTCATGTATTTACTGATTTCATTTACGTATTCAATGAAATAATATCCCTCTCCCTTGACCAGAGCATTCACGGTAGCCTCAATAACCTTCGGAGTAACGTAGAAGGCATAACCGAAACAGCCGGCTCCGAGGATAGCCATAAGCACCTTGATAAAATCAGTCGTTACCACTGCAAGCACCAGAAGAACCAGCGCACCGGCGGCACAGCCGAGAAACGCATTTATCTGTCTCTCTGCCGCCCCTGCAAGATAGGTAAAGGTTCCGGCGATGTCATCATCACCTTCATTATTTTCTGCACCGCTTTCGTTTTCTTCAGTCTTTGGCTGCTCCTCAGGCTGATTTTCGGTCTCCTGTGCAGGTATGTCAGCCATTTCTTCCGCAACGGAAGTCCGCTGAGCATCGTCAGAGACAGGAGATTCCTGTACCGCTTCCACAGGCTCAGATGAAGCACCGTCGGTTCCTGCGTTGTTCATGGCCTTCTGAATCATGGCGGCAATACCGCCTGCTCCGGCCTGTGAAGATGAAGAGAACGATGAAGTGGCAGAATTCACCTGCACTTCAGGAGTAATCAGCTCTTCGGCTGAAGAGTTTTCTGCGAAAAAATCCAGCGTATCGTCAGCCGTAACTGATGTGTCAGCGGAAAGATCCTCGGTAACAGGCTCTTCAGTTCCTGAATTTTCTCCGGAAAGATCCAGGGTAATCTCACTGTCTGAAGACTGAACAGCAGGAGCTTCCTCTGCCTCAACGGAAATATCATCAACGACAGGAGCCTGCTGTGTCGGAACCGGCTCAGACTTGTCGATTACGATGTTGGCCACGTCGTCTTCAATGGTTTTGGCATCAAAAACAACACTGTTGTTGGCGTCAGTGCTCTTGCCTTTATTTGTACTGCTGTAGAAACCTCCGGAAGTCCCCTCGGCTGCCGCTGCAGGTCTGTTCTTGGAAAAATGAAGTTTGCTTGCAATGCTGTTATCCTTTGATATTCTTGCACCGCATTTTTCGCAGAACAGCACGTCATCATCAAGTTCAGCGTTACATTCCTGACATCTCATAGAAAAATCCCCGTACCGACCGGTTTCATGCAAAACTGACCGGCTAAAACCTCTTATTTTATTGTAACTGTTGATTGATCCCCGTCGTCATACGACACTCAGTATCATACAGCCTCCAAAGCATACAGAGTGACTGAACCAGTGACCATAGAAACGGATAGTTTTATTTTAAAGGTTAAATCCTTACCAGACTACCTTTTATACTTTTATCATGGTTAATTATGAATACAGCTAACATATTTATCAATATCTATAACAATTATTAGCTAAAATCTCACACAAATTAACATTTAAGGCTTACAAAAACGGATGTTTTTCCGGACTGTAAAGATATTTTTACAGACTTATTGTCGGGAAAAACGCATCTGTCCGAGGGGATTTTTTCTTATTTCTCACACTTTAAGAACAATGTACAAAAATTTGCCGAAAAAATCATGTACAGTTGGCTTCAGGCTTTGGATTTCAAGGCTTCGCCCCCTTCTGCAGACGTTCAGCATTTCTCTGTCTGCTATCACTCCTTCCGCTCACGTTTAAAACACTGCCGCTGCCGGTAAGTCCGTCCACGGACATTCTGCTTACATCCAGAAGATCGGTGTTTTCCACGTATCTAAGCCACTCAGACAGATCAATCTTTTTAAAATCAACCTCTGATAATCGGGAAAGAGGAATACCTCCGCATACTCCGTCCGGAAAGTCAAAGCCGGATTCCGGGAGCTGTTCCATGACTATTCTTGCCAGAGGAGAACTGAAACAGCAGTATCTCTGTTCGTAAACCACGCATTTTCCCAGAACCTTTTCAGTGCACGATCTCCCGGTATACATACAGGAATCAAGCTTAAGCTTCATGGAGGTTTCTATCTCGTTCGGCCTGCATGACGTGGCTATCTCCTCCAGGGTTTTAGCCAGCTGATAAGCCACATATGCGGCCATGACTCCCTGCATTGCCCCGATCACTGCGGGATTCATCTGAATCATGCTTATTCCCTCCTCACTTACGGTTTCTGTAAACAGCGCCTCTTTTGCGGCTTCCCCCATGGTGTTCTCAACAATTTCGGCAAGCCTTGCCGTTATGGCCTGCATAAACTCCTCTCTCGCCTTCTCGACCGCCGTATCCATGACACTGCCGATAACGCTGTCGGCAGTCCCGGATATCAGCCCCTGAGAACCGGTCATCAGTGTTCCTCCTGCCCAGGATCCCATGGCTGAAGATGTGTTTTCGAGTGAGGCATATGCAGTTTTAAGTGCCGCCATATATGTAATCATACGGATATATGTTCCGGCATCCGCGGTATTTGGCGCATTACAGCAGTCCATTCTGCCGAAATAACCTTTTCTGCAGGTATCGGCCGTTCCCTTAAAGACACTGCATGAACGTTCGGAACTCTGTTCGCCGGTACAGACAACGTCACTCTGCATGTACTGAAGAGTCTGCAGAAGAAGAACCGCTTCTTCTACCCCTTCGTTATTCTCTTCCGGCACGTCGTAGGCAGCCATAATGCCGGCGTCAGGTTTCGGGAAACCGTCGGACAGCTGCTGAACACGTTCATCCACGGGAACCTTTTTACCGGATTCCGACGCAAGCATTTTCCGCAGTCTGTCACCTCTGACACTGCCTTCTGCTTCAGGTCTGTCATCAGATAAATCATTCTCCCGCTCATAAACATCAAGTCTCCGGCAGAAAGGATCCCATAGTCCGGAAAGTCTTCCGTCCCTTAAAAAGAAATCCGGCATTCTGAAGGCATCGGAACAGAGCCTTATCCCAGACCTTACAATGCATTCATAATCTCCTGAATCATTGCCGTTCACATCTGATTCGTCTCCTGAAATACGTTCAAGACACTTTCCGCCAAGTACAGTTCGGGGGTTTCCGGCGAATAACCCGGTACATTCGGAATTTCCCCAGAAATCCTTTTCGACAAGATTTCCGGTATCGTACAGAATACGGAAATTCATGTATCCTTCACCGCCTCCGGTAACGGACACGCGTTCCCTGATTTTCAGATTAAGCACCCTGCCTGCAGACTCCTCGCGGGAAACGGATGCGGCCTTCAGGATCATCGGCCAGATGTCCGTCTCAAGACGGGTGATTTCACTTCTGTTAAGTTCACACCTGCCTCCCGTCTCCGGCGGAAAATCATCATTCGGCAAATTGAGGAGTTTAACCCAGAGATTTTCACCGTTCCCCGACTCATCATCCTTTCCGGCTTTTTCTCCCTCGACTTCCGCTTTTACCCAGAGCTGAATATAATCATCATAATAAACGGTATCCAGGATAAGAGCCCTTATCACCTCCGGACGTTCTACGGTAAGACCGATTTCCTTTTCAAAAACGGTACAGCTGCCGCTTAGTGAATTGTCTCTGGTGTCTCCCAGCCAGAACTCCGTGCATCCGTGTTCATCCCTGCAGACGCCGTAATTAAAGGTTCCGAAGAAAGATACCGGCGGTACGGCCTTAAAATCATGCGTAAGCAGGCAGTGACGACCATTGCCGTCTCCCGCGTTTATCCCTGTATCATCCGTGGCCGCCTCTCCGCCGCCAGCACTTTCTCCTTCAAATCGGCATTTTACGGTTCCCCGTGCGGAGAGCCGCAGCATATCCCCGAAACTGCAGTCTCCGGAATCACTGTTTTCCGAAATTCCGGTGATATCCGCTGTTCTTTCCTTTTCCATGATTTCAGTGAGTTCACCGTGAGTAGAAACAATATCACCGGCATAAAGCTGCCCCATATCGGAGAGCCCCTGTGCCGAAGATAAGGAGTCCATGATGCCTGAAGTATAAACGTCATCGGTCATGCTCTCTGCAAGAGTCTGACGCAGTCCCGTACCGAAATCCCTTTCCGACGGTACGTCAGCGGAAACGGCCGCGGCACTTAAAAAGAACGGAATTATGCAGAAATGCTGAAGGCTGGATATTTTTTCAGAAAACATATGCTTGATGTCAGTGCGTAGAATAAAAACGGTTCTTAAAGAAAAGGGCTGTGGCCCGACAGGCCTGTTTTTATCGCACGTGTGGATGATTCACCGGATAAAAAGCCTTAAAAAACAGAATGTCCAGTATCAGAAAACAGTCTGATTCCCGGCAGGTTATCAGTTCTTCCTGAAGAAAAATATAATCATGTCAGCAGTTTCATCCGTATCTTCTTTCGATACGCATATAAAATGCGACATTATATTTTGCACATTGAGTGATACTGTCTGTAACATACCGATTACTGACAGTTCCTTACCTGATAATGAGACAGAACGTGTGTTAAATTTTTAACACATATATTTATTTATATAAATATTGTTAAAAATTTTAAAAACCATCTATATTTATGTGATATCGTATATATATCTTTAATAAAAATTCTGCATATCCATATTTAGTCGTATATGTCTCACTTTTTCGGTCATGTCTTAATTAAAATATAAATTACCCTCTCTTAGAGGAAAAGAACAGCACCGACTTCGAACATTCTCCTCTTTCTGACACCGAGCGTTTTCCTCCTTTAAGCTCGTGTAATCGATGTCGGTGCATTTTCTCTTCATGTAACGTTCAGCTGGTTCAGACGGACCGGCTTTTTATTTTTCCGGCCGGTACAGAACCGTTTCAGAGATTCAGGTATTTATGATTTGCCTCCGTATCATTCCGTTATAAAAAAACGCTCTGTTCTGAACAGAGCGTTTACATGACTTGAAACAGGTGGACTGCTAGACATTTGCCCCCATCATATAGGCAGTATTAAGAATTTCCTTTCCTTCAACATCCCCCTTGCGCCAGTTACCGCCTCCATAGAGCTTGCCTCTTATCTCGGCATTCTCAATGCAGTCGGTAAAACCTTCCAGGGCCTGCATGGTTCTTTCAATCATGGTGTCGTTGTCAGCGGCTGCCGCAATGAAATAAAATTCCCTGCCCCTCAGTTCAGGATAGACCGGCATCAGTCTGTCTATGAAGGTTTTCATCTGACCGCTCATACTGTAAAAATACACGGGAGTTGAAAGCACTATGACGTCGGCATCAAGCAGTTTGTCAACCAGGCGCTCCATATCATCCTTAATCACGCAGTGATGGGTTGATGAACATACTTCACATCCGCGACAGAACTCTATTTTGCAGTCACGCAGATAGATTTTTTCAGTACGATGCATGGCATCACGCGCACCTTTTAAAAAGCTTTCCACCATCATATCGGTGTTGCCGTTTTTTCTGGGACTGCTGACAATCGCCAAAACCTTTTTTCCCATATCCACCTCCTGCCGCACTTGTCGGTTTTATGCGGGAATAATTCAGAATTTCCGCCTGATTCTATGCCTTCTCGCAGAATACAGCCACATTTCTGGTCAGGGCATCATACACATCGTCATTAAAGCAGACAAAATACACTTCTATCTCATAATCAGAATTCTCAGACAGCCAGTCAAACACGGTTTCCACGGCTATGCGTGAAGCCCTGTCTATCGGATATCCGTAAACACCGCATGATATGGCACTGAACGCAATCGATTTCAGGTTATGCTCTCTGGCGATATCCATCGAGTTGCGGTAGCATCCTGAAAGCTTCACCGGATCGGAAGGTCTGTCGTGATATACGGGACCGACGGTATGAATGACGTATTTTGCCGGAAGTCTGTACCCGCGGGTGATTTTGGCCTCGCCGGTTTCACAGCCGCCCAGAGTTCTGCATTCAGCCAGCAGCTCAGGGCCTGCGGCACGATGAATTGCTCCGTCAACCCCACCACCGCCTAACAGCGTTTTATTGGCGGCATTGACAATGGCATCCACGCTTAGTGTAGTTATATCCGCTTTAATCACCTTGATTTTATCGAAAATCATTACTGTTCCATCCGTTTGTTTCATAATCTGCGGGAATCAGGCAAAAACACTTTAATTCCTGTCTATATATTAATTTTACTATCGATAACAGATAACTTCTTTATCGCCTTCACATTTTTTTACCGCAGTTGGGAAGTCCGACACAATTCTTCTGTAACAAGGACAGTCCCTGTCATGATCATTGATAATCCCCGCGGCCTGCAGATACGCATATACGGTAACCGGCCCCAGATACTTCAGCCCCCTCTTTCTGAGATCCCTGCTGATATCTTCGGAAAGCGCATTTGATGAAGGAATCAGACCTTCATCATGCCCCTCGTATATGACTGTCACATTATCCGTATACCTCCAGATGTATTCTGAAAAGCTTCCGAATTCATCCGCTATTTTCTGAAAACATCTGGCATTATGAATTATCGCTTCAACCTTTCTGCGGGAACGGATCATGCCTTCGGTGTTCAGAATTCTTTCGATATCGGCTTCAGTATAGGCCGCCACCTTCACATAATCAAAATCGTCAAAACAGGCTCTGACAGTATCTCTTTTTCTGATGATGATTGACCAGCTGAGACCGCACTGCAGTGCTTCCAGCATCAGACATTCAAAATGCCTGCTGTCGTCATGCACGGGGATGCCCCATTCTTTATCATGGTATGCCTGATTTTCAGGGGAGGTGTTTTTCCAGTCACAGTAAGCCATAGCTATCCTTCAGTGTATATCGGTATATCTGCCATTATGCCACATAATTGGGTTATACATGCATATATAATCAGCATGTATCGTAAACTTTATGCAATCTTCTGTCTGAACATTTTTTCAGACAAAAAACTCTGCGCCGGAAAAGACGCAGAGTTTTTCGTTAACAGTCATCGGAATTCCGGCATGTCCGGAACTCAGAATATCGGACTAGAGCAGTACACGTGCCTTTAAGGTACCGTCGATAGCCTTGAGCTCGTGAAGAACATCTTCAGGCTTGTCGCTGTGGATTTCCATTACAACATAGCCGATTTCAGGAGTGGTCTGAAGGTACTGTGCTGCAACATTGATACCGCGGTCTGCAAACACCTGGTTAATCTTGTTGATTACGCCAGGATTGTTCTTGTGGATGTGAAGCAGGCGGCTTACGCTGTTACCCTGGGTTGGAAGAGAAACTTCAGGGAAGTTTACTGCAGTCAGGGTTGAACCGTTATCTGAGTATAATGCAAGCTTGTTGGCTACTTCGATACCGATGTTCTTCTGAGCTTCAAGGGTTGAAGCACCAATGTGCGGAGTAAGAATCACGTTATCGAACTTGGTTAATACGCAGTCAAACGGATCGCCGTTCTTTGCAGGTTCTACAGGATAAACGTCACATGCGGCACCTGCAACCTTGCCTGATTCAAGAGCATCAGCGAGAGCATTGATGTCAACTACGGTACCTCTTGAAGCATTCAGGAAGATAACGCCGTCCTTCATCTTGGCAAATGCGGCTGCATTGATCATGTTCTTGGTGGTTGGGCTTTCAGGAACATGCATGGTCACAACGTCTGCTCTTGCAAACAGTTCATCAATGGTTTCAACCTGATGAGCATTACCAAGGGCAAGCTTGTTTTCAATATCATAGAAAATAACGTTAAGACCGAGGGCTTCGGCGATGATACCTACCTGAGTACCGATATGACCGTAGCCGATGATACCGATGGTCTTGCCGCGGGCTTCATAGCAGCCCTTTGCATTCTTGTCCCAGCCGCCGCGATGTAAAAGAGCGTTCTTGGCAGGAACGGTTCTGAACAGCTGAAGGTATTCACCGGTAACAAGCTCTGCAACCGAACGGGTATTGGAGTAAGGTGCGTTGAATACTGGAATACCGCGGTTTCTTGCGGCTTCAAGATCAACCTGGTTGGTACCGATACAGAAACAGCCTACAGCACAGAGCTTGTGGGCATGTTCAAAAATTTCATCGGTAAGGAAGGTACGAGAACGGATACCAAGGAAATGAACATCCTTGATCTTTTCAATCAGTTCTTCCTTGTCCAATGCCTTTTTGAGATACTCAACGTTGGTATAACCAGCTTTGTTAAAGGTCTCTACAGCACTTGGGTCCACGCCTTCAAGTAATAAAACCTTAATCTTATCCTTATCAAGAGAATAACGACTCATCTCTTCTCCTTATTTTTCCCTAATATTTCCGGCTACACGATAATAAAAATAAAACAGTCCCGCTGTAAAACAAGGGACTGTCTGCTAAATTCAAACTTACTTGTTTACAGCTCTGCGGCTCTTAACTGCGTTAGAAAGCATTTCAAGAACGAGTTCGGTATCTTCCCAGCCGATACAAGCGTCGGTGATACTCTGACCGTACTTGAGCTTGTCTGCACAGCCTTCAACCAGATCCTGTCTGCCTTCAACCAGATGACTTTCAATCATAACACCGAAGATGCCCTTCACGCCGGAAGCGATCTGCTGACTTACGTTTTCGGCAACTTCAACCTGCTTCTTGAACTGCTTTGAACTGTTTGCATGGCTGAAGTCAATCATTACTACAGGATCAAGACCGGCCTTGCTGAGATCTTCAACAGCCTTGTTTACATGTTCGGCTGAGTAGTTTGGTCCCTTACTGCCGCCGCGGAGAATGATGTGACAGTCTTCGTTACCGAGGGTCTTCACGATGGCGCTGTGACCGAACTTGGTTACTGAAAGGAAGGTATGTTCTGAAGCAGCTGACTTGAGAGCATCCATTGCAATCTTAACAGTACCGTCGGTACCGTTCTTGAAGCCTACAGGAGCGGAAGTACCTGAAGCAAGTTCACGGTGAACCTGTGATTCAGTGGTTCTTGCGCCGATTGCAACCCATGAAATGAATTCATCAAGGTACTGCGGAGTAAGAACGTCAAGGTATTCGGTAGCAATAGGCATGCCCAGTTCATTGATATCAAGAAGAAGCTTGCGGCCAATCTTGAGACCTGCATTGATATCGTATGAATTATCCATGAACGGGTCATTGATTAAGCCCTTCCAGCCTACTGTTGTACGAGGCTTTTCAAAATAAACACGCATTACGACTTCAAGGGTGTCGGCATACTTTTCACGGAGCTTGAGCAGACGTGATGCATATTCCATGGCAGACTTGACATCGTGAATTGAGCACGGACCGGTGATGACAACCAGACGATCGTCCTTGCCCTTCATGATGTTGTGAATGTTTTCTCTGCCTTTGATTACGGTAGCGGCTGCGGTATCAGTTATAGGATACTTTTCGCTGAGAGCCACTGGAGGTAATAAATTGGTAATCTCTTTGATTCTTAAATCGTAAATTTTTTCGTTCATTTTTTTAGTCTTATAATTCTGTAAGGATCCTTTGATGTACCTGATTTCCGTCAATACGTCTTGAACGGACGGATAAAAAGGCGGTTACGGATCACAAAAACCGGGTAAAGCAAAAAACTTTGTCTCATTGTAAAGGTACATCCGACAATAGTCAAATCTTAAAATCC
Organism: Ruminobacter sp. RM87; assembly: GCF_000701925.1. Classification (NCBI taxonomy): domain Bacteria; kingdom Pseudomonadati; phylum Pseudomonadota; class Gammaproteobacteria; order Aeromonadales; family Succinivibrionaceae; genus Ruminobacter; species Ruminobacter sp. RM87. The sequence goes on from NZ_JNKD01000001.1 coordinate 52,983, forward strand.
CCTGTTCGACTATTTATATTGACTGTTACCGATAACTTTTCAAAGAATGTGATCTGAAAACACATAACCGGTATGCGGTTCTGCAGAGAATTAAAGCATCCGGAGGCTTCAGTTCCGGTTTTCTGCTTTATTCTACGCCTTTTTCACTATGGGGAAATGAGAAAATTTCTATGATAAACCCCATAACTGTACGTATTTTAACCGTTTTCTGAAAATTTCAGCGTCCCTGTCAGAGTATCGTCTGCGTGCGGTACGCCAGCCTCATGAAAATCCTTATGATACGCAGCTGTAAAACTTTCTGAAAACGTCTTTCCTCCGATGTTTCGGCATTCTGAAACACAGACCGGGATGCATACTGTCTGATCCATGAGGACTTTTTGCGCACAATCTGTTCTTTTCGGGCGCCTATTTGAACTTTTTACCAATAAAGACAGATTATTTACAGTGCTTTTTCTGTATAATATAGGAATATCTTCATGAGAAGGGTTCGTTTCCTCCGGACACGCGTTCTGCGTGCGGAACAGGAAAACTTTTTCGGATTTACATAATAAGACAGTCTGATTTATGGCTAAAGAAACATTAGAAAACGTTAGTCTGATAGATACTTACAAAAAAATCTATCCATACATCAAACCTTATATCGCCGTAGCCCTGCTGGGTATTGCACTCACGGTTCCTGTAGGCGCGCTTGATGCAGTAATCGCCTACTTCCTGAAGCCTTTTATGGATGAAGTTCTGGTAAACAAGGAGGAAAACTTCACCTCCTACGTACCTTTCATCATTATTGCCTTCACTCTGGTTCAGGGAATCTTCATTTACCTTTCAGCCATTGTTAACGGATATGTCGGCAACAAAATCACCCTGAATCTCAGAAGAGACCTGTACAACAAGCTGATTTACATGGACAGTGCCTATTTCAAGGACAACAACTCCGGCAACATCATCTACAGATACTACAATGACGCCGAAATGGCCTCCAGCGGTCTAATTAACAACCTGAAACTCGGTCTTACCAGATTCTTCTCATCCGTATCCCTTATCGGTGTTCTTCTTTACAACTCATGGCAGCTCAGCATCATTGCCGTGGGCGTGCTCGTTGTTCTGTTCCTGCCTCTGAGAATAGTCCGCAAGACCATCAAGAAGATCATGAACAAGACGTATACCGAAAGCGCATCACTTCTGTCTCTTTATAACGAAACATCCAGCGGCGAGAACGTAATCAAGTGCTACAATCTTCAGAAGCGCATGAAGGACAATTTTGAAACCGGAGCCTCTCAGTTATTCAGTCTGGCCATGCGTCTTATCAGAAACACCAACTGGCTCTCACCTACAATGCATCTCGTGGCAGCCTGCGGTGTGGCCATTGTAATCGCCTTCGGTGGCAAGCTGATTATCAACAAGACCATCACCAGCGGTGAATTCGTTTCATTCATCGCCTCTCTCATCATGCTCTACACTCCGCTCAAGGCCATCGGCAACAACTTCATCGAACTGCAGAAATCAGCCATCGCCCTGGCCCGAATTTATGAGATTTTCTCATACAAGCCGGTTGAGGAAGTGGAAAACGCCATGAATAAGCCTGAACTCAAAGGCATCAGTGAATCCATTGAATTCAGGAACGTTTCCTTCAGCTACAATTCTTCCAGAAAGGTGCTGAACAACGTAAGCCTGAAGGTCGGCAAGTCTCAGACCGTAGCCTTTGTAGGCAATTCAGGCGGCGGCAAGTCAACCATCTGTTCCCTGATACCGCGCCTTTATGAATGGCAGGAAGGCGACATCCTGATTGACGGCGTAAGCACCAGAAACTACGACATCAACTCCCTGCGTGAAAACATTTCTTATGTTTTCCAGGACAACTTCCTTTTTGATGACACCATCAGAAACAATATCATCATGGGCAAGTCGAACGCCACCGAGGAAGAAATCAGACAGGCCGTAAAGAATGCCTGTCTGGAAGACTTTATTGCCAATCTTCCTGAAGGTCTTGACACCAGAATCGGCGAACGGGGCACTCTGCTCTCAGGCGGTCAGAAACAGCGTATAGCCATCGCCAGAGCCTTTATCAAGAATGCGCCTATCGTTATTCTTGACGAAGCAACCAGCGCTCTGGACAATAAATCCGAAAAGGTGGTGCAGGAAGCTCTGGACAATCTGATGAAGGATCGTACCGTGTTTGTTATCGCCCATCGTCTTACCACCATCCAGAGCGCCGATCAGATTATCGTGGTCAACGAAGGCAATATCGTGGAAAAAGGTACTCACGACGAGCTTCTCGCGCTCAACGGTTTCTACAGCGGTCTCTACAACGCCAAGCTGCGTACCGCCGAAAACGAAGAAAACGGAAAGTAGCAACATACCGGCTGACGTCTTTATCGGTCTGACGCCGGTCGCATTGAATCACAGATGCAAAAAACCTGCCGCGGCAGGTTTTTTGATAAACGGCGGATAGTTTAGTTTTTACATGATTTACAGGAATTTCAGATGAGAAGCATTGAACTCTTGGCTCCGGCAAAGGACCCTAAATGCGGCATGACCGCCATTCTGAGCGGCGCCGATGCCGTATATATAGGAGGCCCGTCATACGGCGCCCGCGTCAATGCCCCGAATACTCTTGAGGATATCCGGGAACTGTGTGACTTTGCCCACCAGTACGGCGCCAGAATTCACGTGGCATTAAACACCATTCTGAACAACCGCGAACTTGATGAAGCCAGGGAACTGGCATTTGAACTTTACGATGCCGGAGCCGACGCCCTGATTATTCAGGATCTCGGTCTCCTTAACGGCAGTCTGCCTCCGATTGAACTGCATGCCAGCACTCAGCAGGACAACAGCGCCCCCGACAAAATCAGATTTCTTGAAGACGCGGGGTTCTCTCAGGCCGTGCTTGCCAGAGAACTCAGTATTAAGGAAATCATGGACATCAGAGCAGTCGCAAAAGACATAAAGCTTGAAGCCTTTGTACACGGAGCCCTGTGTGTGGGCATGAGCGGAAGGTGCTATCTCAGTGCCGCAGTGACCGGCAGAAGCGCCAACCGCGGTGAATGCGCCCAGCTGTGCCGTGTGGCCCAGTCCCTCTATGACGAAAACGGCAGGATTCTCGCAAGAGACAGATTTCTTCTGTCACTCAAGGATCTTAATCAGACTGCAAATCTGCGGGAACTGATTGATGCCGGCATATCATCCTTCAAGATCGAAGGTCGTCTGAAGGACGAGGGATATGTACGCAACATTACCGCCTGGTATCGTGAAAAACTGGATCTTATCATTGATGAACGTCCGGATCTCTGCCGCAGTTCATTCGGCAGAACCGAAACCTCATTCACTCCGAATCCCGCCAAGAGCTTCAACCGCGGTTTCACGGAATACAACACCCATGAGGAAAAGGATAATTATGCCAATTTCAACGCTCCCGGCTATGTAGGGGAAAAGATTGGCAGACTTACAGGCGTTACCGGTCACGTACTGCACTTTAATCTTTTCAAGGGAGTCACGCTGCATAACGGGGACTCTCTCAACTACTATAAGAGCGAGGCCGAGCTTGCAGGATTCAGAATCAGCAGGGTCATAAATGACACTCAGGCTGAAATATTTCAGGATCTGCCGTTCATCAGACCGGGAACCATGTTCTACCGCAGCAAGGATGCGGAATTTGAAGGTCAGCTTACCGACAGCTCATCAGTAAGAACACTGAAGCTAAGACTGGAATATTTTGAAACGGATACAGGTATCGGCCTAAAAGGTTCCGACGAGGTCACCGAAGGACATGAAATTACCGTAACCGCCGACCTGCCTGAATGCAATGAAGCCAGAGATCACCAAAAGCTTACCGACAACATCACCGGTAAAATCGGCCGTCTCGGAGGCACCTGCTATGAGCTTGAGAATCTCGGACTGAATCTTACACATCACTGGTTCGTGCCTCAGAGCATGCTGAATGATCTCCGCCGTTCCTTTATCGAAAAGCTCAGAATCACCAAAAACGCCCTGATGAAAAAAGTGACCGTTCATGAACCGGAAAAACTGAAGGACGTTCGTATAGCCGAATCCGAAATGAATCTGGGATTCAGGGCGAATATTTTCAATGACAGAGCCAATGAATTCTATCTGACTCACGGAGTCCAGAACACTGTTCCGGCCTACGAAAAGGATCAGGGGGATACGCCGAGGGAAGTACTTGTATCCAAGCACTGTCTCCACTACTGTTTCGGTCTCTGTCCTTTAAGACACAGGGCTCCGAAGCAGGATCTCTACCTGAAAATCGGCAAAACCTTCTTTAAAGTCAGCAACAGATGTGCAAAATGCAGAATGGTGCTGGAAGGACCGGTGGCAAAACCTGACTGCATCAGAGACTAGCATCATGAGGGACTGCATAACGCGGTCCCAGACAGCATTCCGGCAGCCGTGAAACCAGAGATGCTATACGGTTATTTCGACCAGCAGATTCTCAACTGCAACCACACAGGATTCGTAATAACCGTCACCGGTGGTTCTCGGACCTGAGGATACGGTGTAACCGTCGTTTTTCAGTCTTTCGGTAAGTTCATCCACCGCGGCGGCAGAACCGACACTGAAAGCAAGATGAGCGTAACCTGTCCGGTACGGATTCGGCTGTTCGGTCTTCACCTCAGGTCTTGTCATAATCTCCAGTCTTGCCCCGTCGGTAAATGACAGAAAATATGATCTGAAATCAGTGGTCCGGTTGTGATACTGAACTCCTGCTGTGGCCTCAAAATATCTGCAGAAAAATTCTCTGGTCTTCTCAAGATCCTGTACATATACGGCCGCATGCTCAATTCTCATATTCATTTCTCCGTAATAATTTCTGAATCCGATTAAACACATTCGGATCTGTACCTGATACAGAATAAAACCATTTTCCATATCTTCTTCATATTAAGGCATTGTACAGGAATAAGCAACGGCTCACGCAACTGCAGAAAAACCGTTATTCCCCGTGTCCGTAATTACAAAAACCCCGTATTCACAACATTTTTTTTGAATCACCAAAGATACAATGAGAAGAATGATGATTATTTTTACGGCAGGAACCGTTTCATTCAGTACAGCATGCACCGGTCTGCCTCTCCCGGTCAGAAATTCCGGAAGGAGTACCCCATGTCTTCTCAGTTTTTCAATCTTGATAAAAGATTCGGTCTTACGGCCAATAAGACGAATGTCAGAACGGAGCTGCTTGCAGGTCTGTCCACATTTCTGACCATGGGATACATAGTGGCCCTCAACCCAAACATTCTTACCGGCTTCCAGACAGGAACTCCTCTGTGGAACGCCATATTCATCTCCACCTGTCTGTGTTCCGCCCTGGGCACGTTCTGCATGGCTCTGATGGCCAACAAACCGTTCGCCATGGCTCCCGGCATGGGGATGAACACCTTTTTCGCCACCATTGTCGGCAACATAGCCGTTGCCACCTCAGTTCCCTATGAAACGGCTTATCACGCCGGCATCATAATCATTCTCTTTGAAGGTCTGATTTTCCTGATTATGGGGCTGCTCAATCTGAGACACCGCATAGCCGACAACATTCCCAACTGCATAAAAATAGCCATCAGCCCCGCCATCGGCATGATGCTGATATACATAGGTTTCGGCAGCAATGTAAGCATCTATGCCGAAGGCAACAACTATACCGAACCGTTCTACATCATGAAGGACTTCTTCGGAGCCATGACCCCGACCTTTCTGAAAACCAGCATGGGAAAAGAATACTCCCAGATGATAGTTTCGGTCATCACCATATTCCTGGGACTTTTTGTAATACTGCATTTTCATAAAAATAGAAGTGCAGCCTCTGTTATTTTCGGAATAATCTCATCATCCGTATTCTACTGGCTGGCTGATTACTTTATTCTGGGGAACAATCCTTTCAGGGCCGCTCACAGCATGAGATTCATTCCCGATTTCGGAAATCTCTATGAACAGACACTTCTTAACTTCGATTTCCATACCTTTTTCAATATCGGAGCCTACACCATTGTCATGGTTCTGATAACCTTCTGCATCATTGATATGTTCGGTACCATCGGCAGTCTTGTCGGTATGGCCGCCAATGCAGGTTTTCTGGATAAAAACGGCAAGCTTCCGAAAATCAAGGAAGCACTGATGTCTGATGCCATCGGTACGGTAACGGGAGCCTGCACGGGCAGTTCAACAGTGGTTACCTTTGCCGAATCCGCCTCAGGCATCCAGGTCGGCGGTAAAACTGGACTCACCTCATTCACCACAGCCACCCTTCTGGCATCCTGCATATTCATTGCCCCACTGGTATCGGTAATTCCTCCGGCCGCAACCTCCACGGCTCTTATCTACATCGGTCTCGTGATGATGCAGGGACTTGCCAATATCGACTTCAGGGACATTGAACAGGTAACTCCGGTATTTATCATGATTCTCACCATTGCGATATCGGGTTCCGTGGGTAACGGCATAGGTCTGGCATTAATCTGCTACACCGTAATTAAAATGATGTCCTTCAAGTTCAGGGAGGTTACTCCCCTTACCTATGTTGTTTCCGGAATTTTTATGATTAAATTCTTTGTGGCCGTATAATCCTGACGGAACAAGAATGTTACAGGTTGCCGGAAGGCTTAAGGAAATCACGGAAGTAAATCAGCCGTTCCGGTCTGAACGTTTCATACCGAAATTTTTCTGAAAGCAGAACCGGAAATCAGTAATTCAGATAAGATACAAAAACACCGGAATACAATAACAGAAAAGCCTGTTCTGAAATTTATCAAGGGGGTTTAAAAGACAGGTTTAAGAACCTTTAGAATGGCGGACAGACTGAGATTCGAACTCAGGAACGCTTTCGCGTCGCCGGTTTTCAAGACCGGTGCATTCAACCGCTCTGCCATCTGTCCGCTGTGTATGTGTTGTATTATATAGATTTTTAAAAGCTTGTAAACACCTAATTTGAAAAAAATCCCAATATTTTGTTCGAATGAATATTTTGTAAACAAAAATGCATTGAACGCCTAAAAAAACGCTCTATCTGTTCAGATAAACCTGAATATCATATCACCTGATGCTACCTGCCACAGAGTCTATCCTTACTGAAAAACCGGATTGACATAACCGGATATTTTCGAAAGAGCCTTATTAATTATCTTCATAATCAGGAACTAAAACAGCACTATCGGGAAATCATCCATGCTGTCACAGCCTCCACAGAAAAAATTAATGCCGAAGCGATAATCATTCCGAAAAAACTTTAGACTGTTTCGTTTTCAGGTTCCAGACATTCCACAATCCATTTTGCGACCAGGAAATTACTCATCTGTACGGTATGAACTTTAATAACCGTCAAAACCATGAAGATGATTCCGTCCGTTCACCGCACAGAAATAAGAACATTCAAATGCGCAGCCATTTACCGAAAAAATGAAAGAGCGTAATATAGTCACCGGAGAATACAGAAACTCAATGCAGGGCATCATTTCAAAATCAGACAATTAAATAAAATAAAGAAACACAAAAGCACTAAAACATACTTAAGGACTCGGAAACTTCAGGGATTTAAATGATTTCGCAGTATCTGCGAAGGAGAATGTTTAGAATGGCGGACAGACTGAGATTCGAACTCAGGAACGCTTTCGCGTCGCCGGTTTTCAAGACCGGTGCATTCAACCGCTCTGCCATCTGTCCGCTGTGTATGTGTGTATTATATGGTTTCAAAAAAACTTGTAAAGTAAAAAATGCTATTTTTTTGTAAAAAGCATTCTGTTTGCCTACTAATCATACAAAAACAGCATAAATGCCTTATTTTTAAGCAGTTTTATAATATTTTATTTTTCTGTAAGCTTTCTGAAAATCTGTATTTTTCTGCCACAGAAGAACAACAAAAGACAAAAAACAATTAAAATCTACGGAATGCTCAGGTATGATGACCGTTACCATCTGTTACGAAACATTTCCGTTATTTTAATCATGAACCGGATATGTATCCTAAGTTCAAAAAAAGAAACTGCCCCAGAAGCAGTTTCTTTGAATTTACAGATCTTTCCGGAAGCGCCGTTATTTCACGCCCCTGAGACTTTTTTCAGGAGCTCCGGTTTTCGGTGCGGATTCAGGAGCCTCGCTTTCAGGAGTATCATCCTTTTCTACGCTGTCCTTCCAGTTTCCCTTCATACTGCCTGAAGCGGGAGCCTCCATTGCTTCAACCGTAAAATTAACCACGGCATCATAATTTGAACGCACTGCTGAACCTGTATTCCTGTATTTTACGGCATTGTTTGTATCTATACCAAGTGAGCCGGCTTCAGATACGGCATCAATGTTCGCACCGAGAAACATGAACTTCCAGCCTTTCTTCTGCATGTCTTCAATAATGTTCTTTACGGTGGACTTCTTGTATTCCTTACTGCTGTTTTCCTGACCGTCGGTAATAATGACCACTACCACCTGAGTATCCTTGCCCTCCTTTACGTCAGGCACCTCAGACAGTCTGGTAATACTCTGACCGAGAGCATCAAGCAGAGCTGTGGTACCTGATGCAGTGTAGTCATCTCCGGTAAGTTCCCTGATGGTGTTTATATCCTGTCTGTCGTGGAGAACCTTTGATTTGTCGTTAAAAAGTACGGTGGTAACGCGTACCGGAAGCTTCATGTCACGATACTTCTGTATCATGGAATTGAAACCGCCGATGGTATCATTAGTCATGTCATACATTGATCCGCTCTTGTCAAGAACCATCAGCACTTCAGCCCTTGATGCGGTAATTTTTTCAACCTTACCGTCATTGCCCTCAGGTGCGGGAGCAGGCGCGACATCAGCAAAAGCGAAAGCCCCGCAAAGTCCCATGCCGAGTCCAAGTGCCAGCAGAAAATGTTTTACTGTCTTCATGATATGAGATTCCTCCATTGTCAGAAAAATACCGAATAAGCACTTATTTAAATCTTAACAGAACGCTCATGTTACCTGTACTAAACATCTCCGTTACTTATCGTAAATGATGAAACGGTCATATTTTGCACGGCTGTTTTCTGTACAGAAATAAGACAGTTCAATATTCCGGGCGTTCAATAAAATTTTCAAATATTTTAAACGGCACACAGGACGTTCCTAAGAACATCAAAAATAAAGCTTTAATCTTGTAAAATTCCCCTTCTTAATCTATGATGAAGTTCTTTTAATTCACGACATCACAAGTAAGATTTTCCTTTCAGACAGGACATCCGGTTCAGATTGCCGAAAACACAGAAACAGCCTGCCACATTAAAAAGGAAATCATAACGGAGAAGAATAATGCAGAATAATGTTCCCGTAATAGCGGTTGACGGTCCGGGAGGGGCCGGCAAGGGAGAACTGTGCCTCAGACTTAGCAAGAAATACGGTTTTGCCATTCTTGATTCTGGCGCCATTTACAGAGTTTTAGCCTATGCGGCCCTTAAGAAGGGTATCGCTCTTAATGCTGAAGAAGAACTCAGTGCTCTGGCATCAGGCCTCAACCTTTCATTCAAAGAAGTGAACAATGCTGTTGCCGTTATCCTTGACGGCGAAGACGTATCATCATTTATCAGAACCGAAGAAACCGGAGGAGCCGCTTCAAAGGTTGCAGTACTGCCTAAGGTTCGCGCAGCCCTGCTTCAGAGACAGCGTGATTTTGCCGTTAATCCGGGACTTATCGCCGACGGCAGGGATATGGGGACCGTCGTATTCCCTGACGCCTCAGCCAAAATCTTCCTTGATGCCAGTGCTGAAGAAAGAGCCCGCCGTCGCGTAGCTCAGCTGGAATCACGCGGAGTTGCTGCCGATTACGACAAAATCCTTAAGGAAATTGCCGACCGCGACTACAGAGACCGCAACAGAGCCACTGCCCCGCTTAAGCCTGCCGATGATGCTCTGGTACTTGATTCAACCACCCTGTCAATTCAGGAAGTTGTCGATACTGCGGTTAAATTCATCGAAACCAAGCTTGGAAGATAAATCCGGCTTCGCAGTTTCATGATCTCATGAAAGAATCTCCGGCCATGCAGCTAAACATAAAAAGGCCGGTTTTTTATTACTGATTATCTATGCCGGGATTCCGGAGACAGGAGCTCAAATAATGGAAGTTAACGGAAAAATTATTGAAACCGATGATAACGGTTATCTTAAGAATTTTTCAGACTGGGATATGGATGTTGCACGCCACATAGCTGAAGCTGAAGGTCTTGAACTCAACGAGGAAAGGACTGAAGTGATTCTTTTTGTGAGAGCTTTCTACGAAAAATACAATACATCCCCTGCCATCAGAGCTCTGGTCAAGGCAATGGAAAAGGAATTCGGCCCGGAAAAAGGATCAAGCCGTTATCTGTACAGGCTTTTTCCTGACGGACCGGCTCTGATTGCCACCAAAATTGCAGGGCTGCCGCGTCCGGTAAAATGCATTTGATTGATATTAAAATTTCAAAACTGAAAGTGGAAAAGACATGTGTCAGACATGTCTTTTTCCACTTTCAGGCCTTACCGTAATTCGAACTGCCGCAATCCGTGATGAACCACATCAACAATATCTGATATTTATCAGTTTCAACTTATCGTCCTGTAATCACCGCGCAAATCATCGTTACAGAAACATCTGCACTGATGTTTTATTCTGTATACTGATGCATTCGGTTCTCAATTTCATCAGAGGTCTGGAATGAGCTTTGCCTTTGAAGTATTTTCTTCAAAAATTATTTTTATAAAACACATTTTATCAACGTGGTAACTGCTGTCTGCAATTAATTCGTGGAATAATTCCGCTACGATACCTATAAACTTCAGCATCACGTTCCTACTCTGAATCGACTGTTCACGTCTGGGAAAATACTTTCCATGGTTCGCTGTTCATAAAATGATTGAAGCACAGAAAGGCGCTGTCATCGTTATTATCCCACGACACAGTTTATTTCAGCAGACGAAAAAAAGAAGAACCTCCAAAGAGGTTCTTCTTTTCAAAATTACTGCTTACTGAACAGCGTCTCTAAGGAATTATTCCTTAATAAACTCAAAACTGATTGCTTCTTGAGTCTGTGGAGCCTTCTTGATAAAGAGTATATAGGCAATCACCAGCAGCAAAGCAATCGCAACACCTGTCCATAAGGTAAACGGTTCACCTATGCACAGCAGTCCGAACTGGTATACCGCAAGAGCGACGCCATAGCTTAAACCGATCTGGTAGGCAATTGCAAGCCAGAAGAGCTTCTGACTGCCTATTTCCTTCTTAAGTACACCTACTGCGGCAACACACGGAATGGTAAACAGGTTGAATATTACGAAAGCCAGAGCTCCAAGCAGTCCCTTTGTACCGAGTTCATCAATATGAAACATATTGTTTCTGATGGCGGTATAGAAGGCATTCTGCTGTTCTTCATTTTCAGCAACATCTTCTGATGAAGCATCATCTTCAAGTTCCTCAGGTTCATCAACACCGACAAACACGGCCATGGTACTTATAATGGATTCCTTGGCGATAAGACCGGTTATAACTGATACAGAGGCTCTGTAGTCATCAAATCCCAAAGGAGCAAACACTCCAGATACCGGTTTAACGATATCGGCAACCAGACTTGATTCGGTATCTGAATCGTCCAGCATGACAAACTTGTTATCGTTGCCGTCATAACCGATATGAGAAATCAGCCACAGAACTGTCACGCAAGGGAATATTACCCTGCCCGCCTTCAGCACATATCCCTTCACACGCTGCCAGATGGAGAGAAGTATTACTCTCAGCATCGGAATATGATATGAAGGAAGTTCCAGCATCAGAGAGGAGGCTGAATGTCTGAACTGACCGAACTTGCTCAGGATAAAGGCTGACAGTATAACCATAAACACAGCTGACAGATACATTACCGGAGCAAAGAGTCTTACCTCTGAACCGAAAAGATTGAACACCAGCGTGTCATTGAATACGGCTCCGGCCATGGTAATGATAACCGGAAGCTTGGCGCTGCACGGAATCATTGTAGTGGTCAGCAGAGTTATTCTTCTTTCACTTTCAGATCCGAGTGTTCTTGCGGTCATCAGAGCCGGAACACCGCAGCCCGAACCGATAAGATATGGAATAAAGGCACGTCCGCTCATACCGAACAGATTGAATATTCTGTCGAGAATAAACGCCGCCCTGGTCATGTAGCCGCATTCCTCGAGAACAGATAAGAGAAAGAAAAGGATAATCATCTGCGGTACAAAACCAAGGACGGCACCCACGCCACCGACGACACCGTCACTGACGAGAGAGGTGAGCCATTCAGAAGCACCTCGAGAACTCAGCAAATCCCTTACAAAAGGAATCACCTGATCACCGAACAGTGAATCATTGGCCCAGTCTGTCGCAATACTTCCAAGCCAGCTTACGGAAATATAGTAAACAGCACACATAATCAGAATAAAAATAGGGAAAGCCAGGAATCTGTCCAGAACAATATTGTCTACGGCCTCGGTAAGGGTTCTTTTCTTCTTTTTGGAAGTTTCCGCTTTTCCGCCTGAAACACATTCACTGATAATCGTATCAATATAGGCGTATCTGTCTGCGGCAAAGGCATGATAAACGGAATCGTATCCGCTGGCGATGGCATTTCTTGCCTGTTCAACGGCGGCGCACCATTCAGGCACTTTGTTGAGAGCTTCAGGATAGGTATCACCTATAACGGCACTCTTTGCAAAAAAGAGACTGTGTCCCTTGTATAGATTCGGAGTAACGTCAACTACCTTGCGAAGCTCTGAAACGATTCTGTCAGATCCGAGGTATTCAGGTTCCTCAAGTCCCCACTTCACATTACGCAGACAGTCTTCAAGAGCATCAATGCCTTCGCCGGTGGCGGCACTGACGGTCAGAATTTCTGCATCCAGGAATTTTGAGAATTTATCGAGGTCAATTGACATATTGCGTTTTTTGACCTCATCCCACATGTTCAGGACGATCATCATAGGTACACCGAGCATCTTCAGCTCAAGGGTGAGATAAAGACTTCTTTCCAGAGATGTGGCGTCAATGACGTTGACGATAAGTTCGGCATCATTATCCAGCAGTTCAAGACTTGCAACAAGTTCATCTGTTGAGGCGCTGCTTAATGAATATATTCCGGGAAGATCTATAAGCTGAATGTTGTCACCGTATGAACCGACGTGACGGGTTACGGTTACACCAGGATAATTACCTGTACGGACATGCAGATTACAGAGACGGTTGAACAGAGTACTTTTACCGCAGTTAGGGTTACCTGCAAGCATGATATGTCTCAGGTCGGCCTTCTTTTCCTGAGTCTTTGGCGAAATACTTCCGGAAACTCTGTCTGAACCGGTAGCACAGCATCCACGAAATTCTTTCATTTATATTGTCTCCACTTCAACCTTTCGGGCATCATCAATACCTACAATTATTTCATAACCTCTAACGGCAATTGCCATTGGAGAGCCGAGCGGAGCACAGTGTGTTACGGTAAACTCGGTTCCGGGGATAAAACCCATTTCACAGAGACGGCGGTTGTATGTTCCTTCTGAATGCAGTTTGATTATCCTGCCTCTCTGACCTACCTTCATATCTTTAAGTATCATTTTTTTCTCTTATAGCCGACAGCGGTTCGCAGCATTCCTTCGGACAAAAGGCTGAACATTTGTTTTCTGCGGCTCAATCGCAGACATATTCATCCCCTGCCCGACATCAGCACATTCGTACCACTGTCCTTTAATAACGTTCAACAGCTTCATTAACCTATGATTACATTGTATTCCGGAATATCAGTCTGTGATTCCGGACCTGTTTGAGCAGTCAGACATCACTCTGTTTTCCAATGCAGTCACATGTCTATTATTATCCGGAGGTTCTTGTTTGCCTCCTTAATCATCAAATTATGTTAGCATTACCTAACAAATTTTGTTACGCTATGCTAACACAACACATATTCGTTAGCAATACCTAACACAAATTTTTTTCAAAAAAAAAATTAGCAATACCAAAAAGTCTGCTCAAATTTTCGGTCACAAAAGATACGGAATGACTATAAAGCGTGCAAAACACACATTTTTCAGACAATCAGCTGAAGTTTTTTACTTTTTTTCTTGCAATCATGAAAAAAAAAGATAAAATTACTCGTGCTTTGGTGAGGTGTCCGAGTGGCTGAAGGAGCACGCCTGGAAAGCGTGTATACGTTCATAGCGTATCAAGGGTTCAAATCCCTTCCTCACCGCCATTAGATTTCAGATCTTCTTTTAAATCCCTTGATTTCATATTATTTATCAGAAAACAATCTTTGCAGGTACACCCTGAATAATGTGTTTCTTCTGTCATTTTTACCTTAATAACACGATTATCAGACATTTTTGATTAAATATTTTTTTCAACCGCAAAAATACCGAAAACCAGTGGAGATCAGGATTTGTGAAAAACCTTTGTTTTTAAAGTTTTTTCGGTTGCGTGAATATTTTTTATATGGTATATTAAAAATATCAGAACAGAGGTTAGGAAAAAAGAACCTGCCTCATCTCCGATCTCTAAGATTCCGGGAGTGTACTGCTGCAAAGCCCGCCACTCGTCAGGAAGATTGAAACACAGGAGGCTACAGTGGGATGTTTATTTGATTTTTTGATAATTATTCTTATCCTGTTCATTATATCGTGATAATTGCGGGAGCCTCATCACGACTGAATTTACCAATAAATTGAATTAAACTTTCTTTTTGTGCAGAAAAAGAGCACTCCACCGTAATTACATGCATAATCATAGGAATGTCTGTTTTTTCCGGATTATGTCAGTTATCGGCTGACAAAAAACACCTCTCCAATAATATCTATTAGTCCGTAAGATATTTAAGGAAATTGGAACACTACTCTTCTGTTTTTTCCGTCAATACCTGATATATGGCATCTAGAGCTTTATTGATTTTATCAGTGGTCAGATTGGAGTAATTTACCAGAAACAGATGCAGATCCCTGGTTACACCTTCACAGAAATATTCAGACAGGGCATTTATATTTATACCCTTCCGATTGAGTCTCTGCTTCATTTCTCTGTCTCCAAGCTGCGTACGGATTCTCAGCAGAAAATGCAGACCGCTGTCATTTTCAATAATTTCACAGCTTTCTGATACAGGATGTTTTCTGATGCAGGATACGACATCACGATGAACTCTGGAGTACAGAAGTCTCATTCTGTTTATATGCTTTTCAAAAAACTGCCCGCTGATAAAACCGGCAAGAGCGTACTGTTCAAAGTTCGATACGGTACAGGAATAGAATGAAAGGTTTCTGTAAAAAAGATTAGCCAGTTTTTTCGGAAGAATCATGTAGCTGATACGTATGGTCGATGCCAGTGTTTTGGAAAAAGTGTTTATATAGATAACCTTCTCGCAGCCGTCCAGACTGATTAGAGGCGGTATCGGTCTGCCGTTGATTCTGAATTCGCTGTCATAATCATCCTCGATGATGTAACGTTCCGCCTTTTCATTTGCCCAGGAAAGCAGTTCATATCTTCTGCTTACAGGCATAGTCACGCCTGTCGGAAAATGATGGGTTGGGCTTACATGAACAATGTCCGCCCCGCTTTTACGCAGTTCATCTATTATAAGTCCCTCCTCGTCCATTCCAGCATGACAGCAGGAAACGCCGTTATTGGTATAAATCTTTTCAGACTTGTTGTAGCCTGGGTTTTCCAGACAGATTTTCTTATTTCTGCACATAAGCTGAATCAGCAGAGTGTACAGATACTCGGTACCGGCCCCCACGATAATCTGATTCGGATCCACCAGCATGCCTCTGAATGATTTCAGGTATTCGGATATGGCGGCACGAAGTTCCGGCACCCCGCCGGTAAGAGAAGGTTTCATCAGCACATCGTACTTATGTGTGATCACCTCCCGCATTACCCGGCTCCATACAGAAAAAGGGAAATTATCAGGATTGGTACTGTTATCAGACAGATCAACCTCCGTATGTTCCCGGTCTTTGTTCCGGGGAAGCTCTATATCAAGACACACGGAACCTTTTTTCAGGCTGGAGGGTATCATGGAAATATCGGCAACAAAGTACCCTTTTCTGGGAAGAGCATAGACAAAGCCTTCACTCATCAGCTGTTCGTAGGCATTTTCAATGGTAATTGTACTGATGCCGTTGTTCTTGGCAAAAGTCCTTTTTGACGGAAGTTTAGTCCCCGCCTGAAGAGTTCCGTTCTGAATGTCCTCCTTGATACGCGTATACACGTATTCGTATAAAGGAACATCTATATCGGTATAATCGTAAGTAAGCATAACCTATCCAAACGCTGATGATCTTAAACTGGTCATATGTTTTTCAGAACAGACTGACCATATGAAGTAAGTCTTAAATTCTTTTTTATTATATCCGCATCACATATTCTACCATTGCCGGCATCAGTATCCTACTGATTTTATAGGTTTTACATGAATCTCGGCATCCTCATGTGATGCATTCTTAAAAACTGATGTATTTTACAGCAAACTGGCATCTAAAATTTAATTAATTTGAACATTTTAATAATACCACCTCACCTGTACCATTTAAAGCACTTGATAACTAAGAGGTACATAAACATGAGTGAAGTAAACAACAGCAGAAAAGATGATTTCAACAACCGTTACGGTCTTAACAAAGGTCTTGCACAGATGCTCAAGGGTGGAGTTATTATGGACGTTACCACTCCGGAACAGGCCAGAATAGCAGAAGCCGCAGGTGCGTGTGCGGTTATGGCTCTTGAAAGAATTCCTGCAGACATCAGAGCCGCAGGCGGTGTTTCAAGAATGAGTGATCCTAAGATGATTAAGGGTATTCAGGAAGCCGTAAGCATTCCTGTTATGGCAAAGTGCCGTATCGGTCATTTTGTTGAAGCACGTATTCTTGAAGCCATTGAAATCGACTATATTGACGAATCAGAAGTTCTTACTCCTGCTGATGACGTATACCATATCAACAAGAGAGATTTCAGTGTTCCTTTCGTGTGCGGTGCAAGAGACCTCGGCGAAGCTCTCCGTCGTATCAACGAAGGCGCTTCAATGATCAGAACCAAGGGTGAACCAGGCACCGGTGACGTGGTTCAGGCAGTAAGACACATCCGCAAGATGAATTCAGAAATCCGCAGAATCAGTTCCTTAAACAGCGACGAACTTTACGAAGCTGCCAAGCAGCTTCAGGTTCCTTACGAACTGGTTGAATATGTTCATGACAACAAGAAGCTTCCTGTAGTTAACTTTGCAGCCGGCGGCGTGGCAACTCCTGCCGATGCGGCCCTCATGATGCAGCTCGGTGCTGAAGGCGTGTTCGTAGGTTCAGGTATCTTCAAGTCAGGAGATCCTGCAAAGAGAGCAAGAGCCATCGTTCAGGCCGTAACCAACTACAATGATTCAAAGCTTATTGCCGAACTTTCAGAAGACCTCGGTGAAGCCATGGTTGGCATCAACGCTTCCGAAATCAAGATCATCATGGAAGAAAGAGGTAAGTAACATGAAAATCGGGGTACTCGCACTTCAGGGCGCCTTTTATGAGCACAGAAAAATGATTGAGCAGCTGGGAGCAGAGTGTATTGAAATCAGACAGTTGAGCGATCTCACCTCAAACAGGTTTGACGGTCTCATGCTTCCAGGCGGCGAAAGCACTGTTCAGGGAAAGCTGCTTGCTGAACTCGGAATTACCGAACCTCTTAGAAATCTGATTAATGCCGGTACCCCGGTACTTGCCACCTGTGCCGGACTTATTCTTCTGGCAGAGGAAATCGAGGGAGGCGAAAAACCATATCTTGGAACCCTGCCTGTAGCCGTTAAAAGAAACGCATTCGGCAGACAGCTCGGCAGCTTTGAATACACCGGCAGCGTTGGAGATCTGAAGGATTTCAAGATGACCTTTATCAGAGCTCCTATAATTACCGCCGGCCACAGCGACGAGGTTCAGACCACAGCCGTGTTTGAAGACAAAATCGTAGCTGTGAAATACAGAAATCAGATTGGTCTGGCATTTCATCCTGAACTTGATCAGGACACCAGAATACATGAGGAATTTCTGGAGCTGTGCAAAAGCTTCAGTCTGAATAAATAACAGGCTTTGGTGTCTGTCGGGGTAGTCTGAAATAAATCACACACCTGTATAGTAAGGTGAACGACAGCCCCCTTTCTGACAATAAAAAACTGCACAAACACCGTTCGGTTCATTACTGAACGGTGTTTCGCTTCATTAAATCATTACTGTAGGGATATAACGGAACAATCAGGGAACACATCATTTTCATGACGAAAAACAGTATTCCCCCATGTATGGAGCCGGAAGTGACTATTTGTTGGCAGCCAGGGAAAAATCCAGCTGTTCAAGATCTATTCTGTCTTCCAGAGAGTCATCAACAATAATCATGTTCTTTTCACAGAACTGTTCGAAAAGCTCGTCAATACGGGTACCGCCTACCACATGCTTAAGCACGGAACGCAGATCCTCATAGCTTTCTATGGCCACAAAATGCTCTCCGTTGCTGGTTTTAATGAAGAAATCTCCTTCACTTACCAGAATACTGGCCTGCTCGGCACTGAGATCAAGATAATTTTCCTCACACCTCAGACAGCCGATGGCGCTGTACAGACATTCAAGCACTTCGTCCCTGCTGTAGATCTCATTCCCGGTTCTGCTTTTGTAAAACATTGACCAGGCCTGAATTCTGCATACGGGAATTCCCTTAAGCGTTTTTACGTTCTGAACTCTTTCTGAAACGGCAACCTTGCGTCCGCGAATATCAACGACATTTTCTTCAAACTCACCTGCAGCTGTTTCACCAGCGTAAAGATCTTCTGTTTCGTTCATAGGAATAACTCCTTATCAGTACGTTTCCTGAAAATTATTTTCCTGAAACATATTAATTAAAGGAAGAACCTACTTTAACTATAGCATTAAACCGGCTATTTTTGTCAAATAAGCCCATAATACAGGCTGTTTTTTGACCGTTTTCAAATAAATAAAAAAAATATCCTAGCAAATGAGTCTGAATATAAATTAATTCAGAACTGATAATTTAATGTTTTTATACCGCTAATGCAGAAAAACTCTGAATCAAATCAGCCGTAAAAGAACTTTCAGGACAGATGATGACACGAAAACCCTAATTTTATCTGACACTGGCAAGCCAGCTGAACAGTCCCAGAATATCTGCAGGAATGAGAACCATAAGCCATATGCTGAGTGCGGTACACAGCATAAACAGAACACGATCCGCAAATCCGTCATCCTCAGCCAGTCTCAGACAGTATTTACAGAAGGAAAAAGGATAAAAGAAATAAATATCGTAGCTGTTGAGAAAATCCAGAAATATATGAGTCAGAAAAGCTATTTCAAAAAAAGGCAGTGCCCGGGGTTCAATAAGAAAGACACAGAATGACAGAGAAATCATTCCGAAAAAGGAATGCATGAAAGCCCTGTGCTTTATATTCATCCCGAGAGCACAGATAAGCACGAAACCTATGCTTCCGCGAACAACATCAGAAAGATGTTCGTTTCCGGTTATGGTCCGGTAAAGATCAAGGTTATACTCACCGTCTATGACCACAAAGGCAATTACCGCCAGAAATACCAGAGCTATAAGCAGAGTCGCCCTGCCGTGAGGCCTGGAAAGTCTGGAATCTATGTCGGACACGGTTCCCCCGATGACAGAGGCGATAATGCCTGTCACAAAGGTCTGCCAGTCTCCGGGATGAACCAGTAGCAGGGAAGCTGACAGCCCTGCCACCAGATGTGTTCTGCCTTTCATGATATTCAGCGATAATTAAAATCAAAAATAAAAAATATATCTGTTAATTTTCAGAAAATACTATCACAAATACTAATTAATACAAGCAATATAATCGATATTTTCTCCTTTTTTGTCCGAATGCTCAAGTAATATGCAAGACTGTCCTTCCATCAGTTTCTTAAGGATGTTTATCCGGGCATCAACCTGATTCGGCTTAAGTTTCTTATGGTTCTCTTCAGGACATCGCAATCAAGTGGAGATGACGAATCAAATATGTGATTTTATTAAAAGCTCCAGCAAGTGAGTTTTATAAGATATCAGTTTAAGAAAGAATTATGCAGAACATTCGCAGCAACAGTCTTGAATCTTTGACAATAAATTACGATTTTACCTCATGCACCTCCAGGTATTATACCAATCCATTCTATAAAACCGAAAGAGAATCAGCCCGTTATATCAGACGACTGGATATTGAAATAATCTTAACAGACAAGGTACACTCTCTTGAATGTGCCTTTAGCGGAATGCCAAAACTTGAATACGTAAATCTAAAAGATACTTCGCATATCGAAAGCATGAAAGAAATATTCAGTGAATTCAACCAGTCAATCAACCGCCGGGACACGACCAGCGTAACCGACATGAGTGAAATGTTTTGTGATGCAGATTCCTTCAATCAGCCGATTAATACCTGGAAAATCACCGGACTCAGGTCAAAATACGACAGTTTCTGTAACGCCAGAGCTTTCAGACACCATGCAGACATTGAATTGTTCAGCTGAAATCCTACATGATTCATCTGAAATTTTCTGTTTAATCAGACTGCAGAACAACCTGCCGATTCCTGTACACGCAGTGTCCATCATCCTTATTTTCGCCGCTCAGTCTGCAATTATTAATATTTTTTAAATTTCCGGTTGACAGTCGCCGACTTAAATGCAACAATAATTCATACATAACCGATATGATTTAAGATAATTTAAAAAAACAGCTAAACAATAAATACCGGCCTGATACTTAATATAACAATAAACTGCCGGAATTCACGACCGTAAGGAGATAAACATGATTTCTGAAAATAATCAGCAGAACAGTCTCAGTGACGTTACCTATCCGCTGTATGAAAACGGATATTCCTATACCGGAATCAATGGAAACATCCGCGACAGGCTTCCAGTTTTTGACGACATTCTTTCACTTAAATGGCAGAGAAGTCTGGCCGACCGTAATGGTGATACCAGAAAGCTTCTCCCTTTATGGATAGCGGACATGGATTTCGAGACCGTGCCGACGGTAAAGGAAGCTCTTCAGAAAAGAATCTCCACTGGAATCTACGGATATTCGTATATTCCCGAAAGCTACAAGGAAGCCGTGGCCGACTGGTTTAAAAACAGATTTCACCACAGTCTGCTGAGTCGTGAAATCATTCCTTTTACCGGCGTTATTCCTGCAATAAACGCTGCCATATACGCTTTTACCAGACCGAGAGCAAACGTTCTGCTTCAGACACCTGTGTATCATCCTTTTTTTAAGGCCATAGCCTCTACCGGCAGAACTCTGCTTAAAAGTCCGCTTGTGCGAAAGGACAACCGCTACGAAATAGATTTCGTGGGCTTTGAGAAGGTTATTCGGGAACAGAGACCTGAACTTTTTGTTCTCTGCAACCCCCAGAATCCGACAGGACGAGTGTTCTCCAGGGAAGAACTTCAGAGACTCACCGATATCTGCCTCAGATACAGAGTGTTCATAGTGGCTGATGAGATTCATTCCGATATTGTCTTTAAGCCGACAGCATTTACCTCCACCCTGAATCTTAACAATGAGGAACTCAGCAGACATCTTATCGTCTGCACCTCCACCAGCAAGACGTTCAACCTGGCGGGTCTCGCCTCCGCAAACATCTTCATAAAGGACACGCTGGTAAGAAAAAGATTTCTGGAAACTGTGGAAAAGCTTGGACAGCAGGGTCACGGTCCGGGGTTTATTCAGACCATCGCCGCCGAAACAGCCTACAGAACCGGTAAGTACTGGCTGAGGGAAACCATGTCATATATTCAGGAGAATTTTGCTTACGCATACAAAAGACTGGACGAGGAACTTCCGCACGTATGGCATTCCGAAAAACCTGAAGGTACATACTTCCTGTGGCTTGATTTCAGCAGATACGGTTTCAGTAACAGAGAACTGGAAAACCTGCTGCTGGTCAGATGCCGCATTCAGGCAAATCAGGGCTATATTTTCGGAGAGGAAGGCAGCGGTTTTGTAAGAATAAATATTGCCTGCCCTAGAAGCATTTTAAAGGAAGCTCTTGACCGACTGGTCGAAGAACTCAAAACTATCGTGTATAAACACTGAAACGAGCCAAGATAAAACTGATCATACCTGATAACGGAATATATAAATAAAAAAGATAAAAACAGAAAAGAACATTTGAGGAAACTGAGATTTAACGGAGGAAAAAAAGAAAATCAGAAAGGCAAAAAAAATCGCCGTGGACATTGCCGTCACACGGCGAAATTCTGTTCTTGTGCTTTGCATAACCCGCCTTCATCTTCTTCTTGCGGTCATCGTAGACTCTGGCATGGTTGAATTTCAGGTCGTAACGGCACACAAAGTTAATCACCTGAGGGATGTTTTCAGCAGTCCCCTGCTTCTTTTTGTTCTTACTCATTTCTTTCTCCGTCTGTTATGAACAGTATTACTTTTCCGTTTTTATTATCACCGCGGTAATGTAAATATTTTTCAGAAAACATAATATATTATTATTTGATTATCTTATACCATTAATAGAAAGATCTTTCTGAACAATCATTGTTTTCCATATCTTTCTTTAAATGTGAAGAATAATTTTATACCTATTTTCACAGAATGCAACTGATTTTGGTAAAAAATTACTAAAAATCATAAATCCATACATAACACCAAACCACACGGCCTTATTTGGTAAAGCCTTTATTGTGAACGGCTATCTATCTGCTGAAACATCTTTCGGAGCCGCTCCTTCATACGCCTCATGAACAAGACTGCGATTTTTCAGAAAGTCGGAATAATACACGGTCTCACTGCTGATATCATCAGGCTCATTACTTTTCAGCCGTTCGGTATCGGAGAGACGGGAAAAATCCCTGGTTCCGTTAATCTGTGCTCCGCCATGAAATATTCCGTTATCCGAACCGGAAAGGTCGCGAACGCTCATCCCGGATGAATCCTTTCCCCTAACGTCATAGGCATCCCTGATTATTTCCAACGCCTTTAACGGATTCTTTTCCATCAGAGCTCTCAGACCTCCGGCGATTTTCGCCTGTTCGGAATCAGGAAGGACACTTTCCATTAAAGGACGCAGCTGATTGGCTCTTGATGTCAGAGCGTAATTATTCCTCATTTCCTCGGCCAGACGATTATATGCCTTCGGACTCTGCAGCACGGCTCTTGATGCCGAAATGCCATCAAACGTATAGCCGCCGCTTAATGATGATTCCGCTGATTTCAGGCGGTTCACCTCCTCCCTCCTGCTTGCCGCCCTGCTAGCGGCTCTGCTTAATTCGCCCGATCTGCCTACGCTGTCAGTATATGTATCAGATGAAACCCGTCCGGTACTGATGTCCCTGGCCAGAGTTCTGCTGAACTGAGCCTGCAGAGATTCATCCGCTGCAAGTTTTGACAGCTCACTCTGAAGTTTAGATACACTGCTGCGCGAGCTGTTTGCTCCCGCCGCCTCTGCTATGGTGCTGAGTCCAACCTTTTCATTATTCAGATCAAGATCCAGATCTTTTCGATCCTTCGCCCCTAGTCTGTCAACCACTTCCCAGGTTTCATCATCAATCATTTCCTCCTCCGTTATTCCCTTTTCCTTTCTCTGCCCTGTTTCTCCGCTCAGAATCATTCCTATGGCACCTCTCAGAGATGACTCGTCAGTACTGCTGAGCCCCGTACTTGCACTAATGCTTCTGGCAAGACCGTTAACCATGGAATATGATTCCGAACTTCCGCTGGACAGTCTTTTCCCCATCGATTCCAGACTGTTATGGGTAATTCCCTGACTTGAAGAAACGGAACTGCTTTCACGAAGCATTCTTCCGAAGCTTTCCTCCGCGCTTCTTGCTTCACTTTCAGCATTGGACAAAGCTTCCCGAAAACCTTCCTTAAGAGAAACGGAAGGCATCATGGACACTGCTCCGGTTTTGTTGATGCCTGTAAGAGGAGCTCCTGAAAACAGTGAACCGTGACTTACCACGGCCTGTTTCTGTTCGAGTGTCGGGTAAGGCGTTTTATCGGACGAAGTCCCCGTAAAGCTCCCGCCGGTTCCGGCAATGGAGTTCACCGCGGAAACACTGCCGTAAAGAACAAGCATGGCGAGAGCCGGAACCGAAGCGGAAAGATAGCCTCCGAGAGCGATATAGGATTCCAGCCGGTGACTGATACTTATGATTCCGTTAAAACTCTGAGGAGGAATCTGCATTTCGGAAAAACTTCCTGAAGCAGCATATGTCAGATAGAAATTTACCAGAATAAGAAGAGGCTGCCACAGTTCCACCCATACGGTTACTCCGAGATATCTGGCCACAAGCTTCAGTCCGTTGTCGGTTCCCATGAGAATCAGCGGCATGAACGGAGTCAGCATAAACAGCAGAGACTCAAAAAAGGTCATCAGCGGCCGAAGCATGGTAAAAAACAGACTCTGCTTCAGGGATGATGCAGTACTGATGCTGTTTACGGTCTGATTCAGTGTCAGAGCGGAGCCCAGGGCATGTTCATCCAGATATTTGCTTTTGGCTGCCCTGACATACACGGGGAGCAGGACGGATGAAAGAACATAATCCTCCATTCTGGTATTGATTAGACCAAGGGAGCTTACGGCACTGTTTACCGTTTCCCTGTAGCTTCTGCCGTCTCTGAATCCGGCGTTTTCCCTGACGAAAGAATCTTCAAATGCACTGAAAAGAGCCTCGGAGAAAACTCCCTTCGTATAAGATACCAGTTTTCCATGAGCTTCACTGCATGTAAGCAGTTCATCATGACCATCCGTATTTATCAGGGTACCGTAGGTTGATGATGAAAAACCCGATTCTCTTACAATGTCTTCGGCACTGAAAATATAATCCTCGCTGAATGTTCCCAGATCAATGCCTGTATGAGTGCATTCCCTGAAATAGTTTGTCCATGATTTTTCAAAATTTCCTCCTCCTGCTCCGTTCACCGTCGAAAGTACGGAGATTTCAGAAGTTTTCCGGCGCAGGTCATTCATAATCACAATGGCAGAGGCAAAACCGTTATCCGATCCGTCTGTACCGGAAAAGGCTGTTCTGACGTATTTTGACACTCCGTATCCCATGGTGGAAATAACCGATGCTGAAACGGCAGGTCCCAGGGGAACACCGGATACGTTAACCGACTGACCGGTATAACAGTCCTCAATATTTACACTTGTTTTGGGAACCATCATGGTAAGATACAGCAGCGCTGTCATGAGAATTCTGCCGAAAGAAATCCCGTCACCTGACATGCTTCCCCTGAATCCCTGATACAGCACACCTATAATAAGACCTATTCCGGCCAGAGTATTCGGAATACTGCTGCTAAAGAACAGTGCCGAAGCGCGAAGCACTGAGGCCAGAAAAGAGCTGTCTCCCACCGAGTATATGTTCCACATATGATGTCACCTCGATTTTTACGGAATGTAAGATAAACCACAGACGGAGCATCATATGAAAACTGAGGTTGATGCGTCCTACAGAAAGCCTTTAGCGGCGGTAGTACACAGATAACCGCGGATGTTCGGAAAACCAATACAAAAAAAACAGAGCCGGCACTTTCGCCCGGCTCTGTTTTATGAAAACGCCAAATCAGATATTAAGCGATTTTAGGAGTACTGCAGACAACATCGGCACACTGTGCGCGGTTGCGCAGGAAATGATCCATAAGAGTAAGAGCCAGCATCGCTTCGGCAATAGGTACGGCTCTGATGCCTACGCAAGGGTCATGTCTGCCCTTGGTAACAACGTCGGTTACCTCGCCCTGAAGATTTATGGTCTTACCAGGAATAGTGATGCTTGAAGTAGGCTTAAGAGCTATTTTAACCACAATATCCTGACCTGTGCTGATACCGCCAAGGATGCCGCCGGCATGATTGGTGGTAAATCCGTCAGGAGTAAGCACGTCACGATGATAAGAGCCCTTCTGTGAAGCTACAGCCATGCCGTCGCCGATTTCAACGCCCTTCACGGCATTAATGCCCATCATCGCATAGGCGATTTCAGCATCAAGACGATCAAAAACAGGTTCGCCGAGACCTACCGGAACACCGGTTGCCACAACTTCAACTGAAGCGCCGATGGAATCATGCTCCTTCAGCAGATCACACATAAACTCTCTGACTGCTTCGGTCTTGTCAGGATCGCAGAAAAAGAATTCATTGTTTTCCCTTTCGTCTACAATGCACTTTTCCGCCTTAACCGGACCGATGGCAGTGGTATAGCCTTTGATTTCGATTCCAAGCTTTTCCTTGAGGTATTTCTTGGCAATGGCACCTGCGGCCACGCGCATTGCTGTTTCACGGGCAGAAGATCTTCCGCCGCCGCGATAATCCCTGATACCGTACTTCTGCAGATATGTATAATCCGCATGTCCCGGTCTGAACATCTGGGAAATGGCAGTATAGTCGGAAGAATGCTGGTCAACGTTTTCAATTACCAGCCCGATAGGAGTACCGGTAGTCTTTCCTTCGAATACGCCTGAGATAATCTTTACCTGGTCAGGTTCCCTTCTTAAAGTGGTGAACTTGGAGGTTCCTGGACGTCTTCTGTCAAGATCCGCCTGAAGATCCGCCTCAGACAGTTCAAGCCCCGGAGGACAGCCGTCCACGATTGCCGCAAGGGCCAGACCGTGACTTTCACCACAGGTAGTTACGGTAAACAGTTTACCAAAGGTATTGCCTGCCATTATTCTTCTCTCCTGTACTGCTCAAAATATGGAGCATATTCAATTAAATCATCATAGGTCATGACGAACACGCCGTCACCACCGTTCTTAAATTCCACCCAGTTGAACTGCACTTCAGGGAATTCCTCTTCAAGTGCCAGACGACTGTTGCCGACTTCCACAAAAATAACACCGTCATCTGACAGATAATAAGAAGCTTCTGCCAGAATAACCTTAACAAGATCAAGACCGTCATCACCGGCAGCCAGTGCAAGTTCCGGTTCAGCATGATATTCCTCAGGCATGTCTTCCATGTCAGCGGCGTCGACATAAGGAGGATTGCATACGATTAAATCATACTTGTCCTGTTCATTAAGAGAATCAAAGAGATCACTCTTGATTGGAATTACCACGTCTTCAAGTCCGTAGTTGTATATGTTTCTCATGCAGACATCAAGAGCGTCTTCACTGATGTCAACGGCGTCAATGGTGGTATCACCGTTGAACTTGTTGGCACAGGCGAGAGCAATGCAACCTGAACCGGTGCACAGGTCAAGAATGCGTGAAGGGGTCTTTTTGAGATACGGTGCGAATGAATTGTTAATCAGTTCGCCAATCGGAGAACGAGGAATGATTACTCTCTCGTCGACATAAAATTCAATACCGCAGAACCAGGCTCTGTTTGTAAGATAAGCGGTAGGTACTCTGTCTCTTACTCTGATGGTCAGGGCTCTGGCGATGTTTCTCTTTTCCCTGTCGGTAAGCTTGGCATTCATTGTTTCAGGATCTCCCGGCGGATCCAGATTGATAAGGCAGAGAACGAGATAAAGAGCCTCGTCCCAGTAGCTGTCTGTACCATGCCCCAGATACACGTTGTTTTCGATCAGATAACTGGTAACATAACGAACAACATCATTAATTGTTTCAAGTTCACTGACAATTTCAGCTTCTACATCTTCGGGAAAATTCTCTTTGTGGAACTTCTTGCTTTCAACTTCATTTTCAATAATGTCATTCATAAATATCTTCCGATGTCATCCATAAGGAATAACGGCAGGACTCACCTTCCGTCTCCTGATTCTGAATTTCTACATATATTTAAAACCGAGGTAAACACATTCTTTAATGTTACAGGCAAAACACGAGTCAGACAAAAGACTTTTTACTCTGATAACATTTACTGAGATATTTACCTTAATTTCCGCAGGTATGACCGGACTGAAAGACAGTAACGGCTGCGATACCGTTACGGCATCTGCGGACAGTTGTATTAGTATATACTGCTTGACATTGTTTGCAATAAGAATATTGCCGGAATCCTTACATACGGCAGTTATAGACAGCTCTGACCAAGAAACTGAGATACGTTAATTCTGACATTGAAACTGAATCGTTGCAGTCTCATTTCATTATTAATGACAGTAAAACAAAAAAGGAACCTCTTTATACAGAGATTCCTTTTTGCTGTAGTACTGCACGCAGGTGAACGATAACGTTCAGTTAGCTCTTGCTTGTTTCGATGTAGCTGTTGAGTTCCCTTACGGTATCACGATGCTTATCATCAGCTCCCAGAGGCATCAGCACTGACCCCTTATCAAATTCATATGCTCCACGTCCGTGTATATACAGTCTTCCCTTAAAAAAAGTACGCACATACCTTGCAATCATTGCCGGGGTATATTTCTTGAAAATTCTCATGTTGTTATAGTCCTTTAAAAAAGGCTGAAATATTATAATTGTTGTCTCTTATTGTTATTATGCAGCCTGTCATACAACGGCCACTCACAATCAAGTGTCAAAGCCGTTCCTATCCCTTTAAGTATAACAATTATGACACGGCAAAATTGAGATCCGTATTTTATTTTGATCCGCATGTAAATTTATCAGACGTTTTTGTGATGAAAATATTACATCCCTCGTATATTTGTTTCTTTTTTAATCAAAAAACCAGGATAAATTATTAAAAAAGAGGAGTTTTTAAACGACTGTATAAAACCGATGCAAGAATATGAATCAGGCAGATGATGAAATTCTGCTTCTTATGTTTATCAAAGGCTGAACGCCACAGTATGAAACAGATGATAAAAGAACGGAATTTACCGCTTTACCGTGATTCTGGAAATAACATAATGTTTTATTTTTACTACCTGCTTTTTCTCTGATTATTCCGCATGGATTACACCTGATTCAGTCCAAATACTGAAATCATTCTCATGACAGAGCATCTTCCGGTACCGATCAGCGACAAAGAAAGCTTAATAATCGATTAAAAAAACAGCAACACCCAAAAATATTAACCAAACCTTATTATAAAACAATACAGACTACACATTTTTGGATAAATCTATTCTTAAATAAAGAATGATGTATGCTATATTCTATTAAAATTTTAGTCTCCTGAAGTAACGCATTACATTTATGCTGAACAATTCGACAGGAGAAGAAAAACAGAGTTTTGAATAAATAATACTACCATTAAAAACAGCTTGTTTCTAAAGGTAAAATACAACTCAGAAAAGGGATAATAGCAAATGTCCAATGAAGCTATCATAAAGGTTCGTGACTATATGAACAAAAATATAGTCGGTCAGCCGGAACTGGTTGACGGTCTTTTAACCGCATTACTGGCGGACGGTCATATTCTTGTTGAAGGTCCTCCAGGACTTGCAAAAACAAGAGCAATCAAGCTTTTGTCTGA
The DNA here is from genome assembly GCF_000701925.1 of Ruminobacter sp. RM87. Classification (NCBI taxonomy): domain Bacteria; kingdom Pseudomonadati; phylum Pseudomonadota; class Gammaproteobacteria; order Aeromonadales; family Succinivibrionaceae; genus Ruminobacter; species Ruminobacter sp. RM87. The sequence continues at coordinate 82,301 of NZ_JNKD01000001.1, forward strand.
ATGTATCGAGGGTAGATTCCACCGTATTCAGTTTACCCCTGACCTGTTACCTGCAGACTTGACCGGTACTGATATTTACAGACCGCAGGATGGTACTTTCGTATTCCAGCCTGGTCCTCTGTTCCATCACTTACTGTTGGCCGATGAAATCAACCGTGCTCCTGCAAAAGTACAGTCAGCATTGCTCGAAGCGATGGCAGAACGTCAGATAACCATTGGTCGTAAGACTTACCAGTTACCTGATCTGTTCCTTGTAATGGCAACTCAGAACCCTCTGGAACAGGAAGGTACCTATCCGCTTCCTGAAGCACAGCTCGACCGTTTCATCATGCATCTGCAGTTAAACTACCCTGACCAGGGTACCGAATTACAGATTCTGAGATTGAATCACCTCGAGTCTAAGCACGCAGCCAAGGAACAGCCTCCTGTAATCACTCAGGTAGAACTGTTCGAAGCCCGCAAGGATGTATTATCCGTAACCATTCCGGATATTCTTGAAAGCTATATCATCAACCTGACCATGGCTACAAGACGTCCTTACAGCTACGACTCAACCGACCTGGCACGCTGGATCAGCTGCGGTGTTTCACCTCGTGCTACCATGGCGCTCGCTAACTGCTCTCGCGTTAAAGCATGGCTTGACGGTCGTAATTACGTTGCTCCTGAAGATATTCAGTACTGTGTATATCCAGTATTCAGACATCGTATCTTCCTCTCAATGGAAGCAGAAGCAGACCGCGTTGATGCAAACCGCGTAATTGAGCTCTTAACCAAGAAGGTTGTTGTAGGTTAAGTCCATTATTTCAGGCCGGGGGGAACCCCTGCCTGATTTTATGGGCTCTGCTGCTTTAACCTAGACTATAACAACAATAAAAGGATAAACTCAATGCCTAATGGGATTGAACTTACATTCGAAGAACTTATTCAGGTTCCTCCACTGACTCAGCTGCTACCTAATACAATGGTGGCAAGTCAGAGATATGGTATTCTGCGTTCAATGAGTAAGGGACGCGGTATGGAATTTTCAGAAGTTCGTGCCTATCTTCCTGGCGATGATATCAGAAACATCGACTGGCGTATAACAGCAAGAACAGGAAGACCATATACAAAAATGTTCCGAGAGGAACGCGATCGTAACGTATACATCATTCTTGATCTCGACCCGGCCATGTACTTCGGCTCACAGGGACAGCTCAAGGCCCGTCTCGGTGCCCTGATTGCAGCATCCTGTGCCTGGCAGGCTTTGGAAATGAAGGATAAGGTTGCCGGCATGATTATTCTCGGTAACACTCCTATCAGACACCAGCCCGGTGGCATGCGTAAGGATGTTCTGGCATTCATTCAGAAGATTTACGACGCCTACCAGATAGGTTTAAGAAGAAAAAGTTTTGATTTTAACATCGGCGACGGTTTAAAGTTGCTGGTTAATCATGCAAGACCAGGCAGTGTGTTCCACATCATCAGCGATTTCTACAGATTAGACGACAACTCAATGCTTTACCTGAGACGTCTGAACAAATCTCATACTGTAAGAACCTACCAGCTGTATGACAGAATTGAAGTAAACATCGAAGGGTCAGGTACAATCGGTATTGATACCGGCTCAAGTCAGGGCTTCATCAGTTCTCTCGACAGTAACTTCGTAGAAAATTACCGCCGTATAGGCTTACACAGAATACATCACATTGACCGTATTCTCTCAGAAACATCACAGCGCAACATCTGTATCGATGTATCTGAAGCATTATCAAAGGCTAATAAAAACCAGGATAGGGAATAAGTCATGGAATTTGATTTTTCTTTACTTAGAGATATCCATGAGGGCGAACCTCCGGTAGATTTCTCATACGGATTTCTATGGTGGATTGTTCTTATTGTCATTTTGGCGGTTATCTGTTACTCCGTCTACAGACTTTTACCGCTCTTTGCAGCTATTAAACGTCTGAACAGAATCGATCTCAATAACGAAGCTTTCATTCCTTTAATCAACTACTGGTTAAAGGAAACTGCGCTTATTATGTATCCTAGAGACGTTGTGGCACCGTTATACGGTCTCAACTGGCTCAGATTTCTGGATCAGACAGGCAACACCAACTTTGAAGCATTCACAAATGCCTGGGAAGAAGTTATCTACGACTGGCAGAACATTGAAGTTCCAATCAGTGAAAAGAAAATGTTGGTTAAAGAATGTAAGAAATGGATTTATTCTAATATAAGGAGAAGAATATGGGGGCGCTAGGAATTGGTTCTTTCTGGTGGGTATTTCTGATCCTTGCCTTTTTGCCAATCTTAATCCGCTTTTTGCCGGGCAGAAGCAAGAAGGATGAATTCATTTACATCACCTCATTACCAAAAATTCTTGATTCCGAACCAAAGAACAGAGTTCACATGATTTTCGGTATTGCCTATGCCGCATGGGTTTTCCTTATGATTGCCCTGATGAGACCTATCTATTACGATACTCCAATCGTAATTGAACAGCCTCACCGCGACATTATTCTGGCTGTTGACCTCTCAGATTCCATGAGATATATGGACATGCTTGATTCCGAAACCAACAAGCCGGTTCAGCGTATCGATATCGTAAAGGAACAGGTTCGTGAATTCATTCTTTCACGTATCAAGAGTAATTCAAACGACCGTATCGGCATTATCCTTTTCTCTGATCAGGCTCAGGTGCTGTCTCCTCTCACTTTTGACAAGGGACTTCTCCTCAAGCTTGCTGATGAAATTGATCTTAAGCTGTCAACCGGTCCTCTTACCAACATCTCAGGTGCCATCAACATGGCAATTACCAGATTTGAGGAAGCAGGCACCAACAAGAAGATTCTTGTTCTTCTTACCGACGGCAAGAATACCGTTGCCGGCATGACTCCTGTTCAGGCTGCCCAGATCGCCAACGAACACGATATGAAGATCTACACCATCGGTTTCGGCTCAGACAACACATCTGACAATATGGATGACGATGCTGAAGGTGCAGCGACAGACAAGATTGACGAATTTACTCTCGGCGAAATTGCCAAAATCACACATGGCAGCTATTATCGTGCAAAAGACGGCAAACAGCTTCACAACAAATATCAGGAAATCAACTTCAACGAAGCTTCAGAAGAAGCCCCCCGTTCATATCAGCCTGAAGTGGAACTTTACCACTGGCCACTGTTAATTTCCCTGATTTTATCAATCTGCACCGGCATCGTAGTAAGGAGAATAAATGGCTGATTTCGTATTATTACGTCCATGGTGGCTGATATTACTGTTACTACCGTTAATATTTGTATACGTGGACTTTGCAAAGCATTACAAGCTGCAGAACTTCATCAATGAAGACATTATTAACTACCTCAAGCCTAAGAAGAACATCAAGAATGATTTTGATGACGAAGAGGATGAGAACATCAACGCTGCCGTAACATCAGAAGAGCAGAAGCTGCTTATCAGCAAGCCAAAGCTCTGGAAAAAGTTCGGATGGCTGGTTATTCCTTACTTCTTTGCAGTTGTAGCGTTATGCGGTCCTGCAATTCCGCAGGACGGAGAAGGTTTCCAGAACGATGAAAACTGGATCTGGGTTGTTGACTCATCACTTTCAATGCTTGCCACCGACCTGAAGCCGAACCGTTTCCAGCGTGCAAGATTTAGTCTCATTGAACTTCTCCACGCCTCAAAGGATCACCGTCACATCGGTATTGTGGCATTTACCAACGAAAGTTATGTTGTTGCCCCTCCTACCGATGACGCATCAAGCCTGCTCTACCTTCTGCAGGAACTTGATCCGGCAATCATGCCAAGAGAAGCTCAGGGTTCAAATCCTCTTGAAGGCTTAAAGGAAGCCCGCAAGATTCTGGACCAGGACCACAAGACTCCGGGTAACATTCTGCTTGTTCTTGATGACGTAAAGACAACTCCTGAAGAAGTTGCCGACCTCATCGCCTATATAAAGGAATGTCCTTACCCTGTATACATTTATGCTATCGGAACACCATCAGGTTCTCCGATTCCCGTAAACGAAACCTTTGTCCGTGACAAGAATGGCAACACCGTTATGGCTCAGTCAAACTTCGAACTGATTCACAAGGTTGCTAAGGATACCGGTTCACAGGTTTACTTTGAAATGAATGATCAGGCTCCTTTACTGGAAAAGATCTACAGCTATAAGCATTCAAAGTACAAAGTTACCGAAAAGAGTAAATATACACATAAGGACATAGGTTACTTCTTTATGCTAGCATGTCTGATCACCGCCGTGTGCTTTATCAGAAACTACTTCTTTGTTATCGCACTTGCATTCACCCTCTTCACTTCATCCGTCATGTACCCTCAGGATGCCATGGCAGCTGATGAAGAAGTGAGCCCGCAATACATTGCAAGTCACCCTAATGAATACGGCCATCAACTCTACATGGAAGGCAAGTACGAGGAAGCTCTCAAGTACCTGACCGATCATTTCTGGAGAGGCAATGCCTACTACAGACTCGGTCGTTACGACAAGGCTCTTCCTGAATATGAAGCCATGGGTAACGATGCAGAAGCGAAGTACAATATCGGAAACTGTTTTGCCCATATGCAGTCAACCAACGCTGCATCTCTTGATAACGCAATCCTTGCGTACGATCAGGCTCTCGAACTCAACCCTGAGCATGCGGATGCCAGCATGAACAAGACAGTAATTATCGAATATCTGCGCAAACTGAACGAACTCGCAAGAGCCCGTCAGGAAGCCCAGATTAAGGAAGCAAGGCTTAACGGTCTGACCTCCGCAAGCAATGACATGGGTTACGCCCCGCTCCCTACCACCACCACCGGTACACTGTTACAGCGCAGAATGGCGTTACAGCAGAGTAAGAAAACTTATAAGATTACGGAGCAGAAATGGTAAAGCTAAGTTTATTCTTTAAATTACTGGTACTTGTTTTACTCTGCACTTTCAGTACCGCACTGGTTTCAACTGCAGAAGCAAAAGAAGAGAATACCACCATAAAGATTTCCACTGATAAGGAAATCTTCTCTGGAAAGTCTTTTAACGTCAGAGTTACGGTAATTACCAACGTTAAGCTTACCGCAAGCAGCATTCAGTACGAACATCTGAAGAACAAGTTCCAGATCGGCAACCTTAGGTTCACTCAGAATCCGGCTGAAGACAACAAGGATCTCACCGTATACAAGTGGGACATCCCGCTGCTTACCAATGTATCTGGCATTATCAGCATTGAACCGTTCAGTTTCAGCGGTCTGAGCAAGGCTTCATCCCCTAGTCAGATCAATGTGATAAAGCGTACTTCAAAGACATACGCAAAGAAGTTCATCAAGACTCTTCTGCGTAATCCTAACGCCATTGAAGGTCAGCTTGTGATGTATCGTGTGGAAACTGATATTCTTCCTAACGTGAAGATTCAGACCTACACTCCGCCTACGGCTGAAGACGCAACCATTGAACTTTATCAGGAAAAGGTAATCAGTCGTGTAAGTAAGGAAAATTCCATTAATCAGCCTATTTACAAAACACAGATTCGTGAATACAAGATTATCTTCAACAAGCCTGGCGCAAAGGTAATTGAAGGTCCAACCATTGAGGGTTTCATCAAGTCTAACGGCAGCAACAATTCTTTCTCCCAGAAAGGTGAAATTCAGAATATTAACGTAAAGCCGAATCCTGAAAAGCATCTTGTATCAGAAAACATCACCGTGGCTGTACAGTGGACTCCTGATGAAAAGGAAGTATCTGTAGGTCAGGCCATCACCCGCTCAATCACTATTCGCGGTACTGATAACGCCCTGTCCCAGTTCCCTGCAATGGAACTTCCGGATTTACCTGATTATGATGTGTATGTTGAAAAAACCAAAGAATCAGAAAAACTGATGAAGAACAAAAAGTTCGTTTCAACACTCACCCTGAAGCAGGTATTTGTTCCAAAGAAGAACCACACCACCTTTAACATTCCTGATGTTAAGTTCACCTGGCTGAACCCTAACAACGGGGAAAAGAAGGAAGCAACCATTACCGGCGCAACATATGAAGTTTCAGGTTTCAGTTTCAATGACTATATTCCTAGAGACCCTAGATATGCTCACTGGCTGTTTGCAGGCGTTGCCTTTATTCTGATCTTCGGCGTATTCACCTACTACAGCATCATCTGGTATCGTAATCGTGTAGGCATCTACGGAAAGCTGCACAAATATTTCGATTACCAAGGATACTGGAAACAGATGCGCAAGTCATGGTCAAAGAACGATCCTTTCCAGACCAGAAACGCTATTCTGGAATGGGCTCAGAAGAGATGGCCTGGTCAGACAATTGTCGGTCTGAATGACATTCCGTTCTATACTGCAAACAAAGAGGCCTTTGACAATCTGTCAGCTGCATGCTGGGCACCTGATCATCAGGCCTGGAGCGATTCAGAAATCAGAAAGGTTGTTTCAAAGAACAAGAACTACAGAAGACCGAAAGCTAAACACGGTATTAACCCATACGGTCTTAACGGCGAAATTTACGAAACCGTTACTCAGAAGCTGAAGTAATTCAGATTATTACTGCAAAAAGGGAGCTGAAGCTCCCTTTTTTTATTCACCGCTTTAATAAATTTTCCATTCCCGATTCCAACGCTTATTCATTTAATTATTGACGGTATTTAAATAAGGATACAACGATTTCTGATTAACATCTGTTAGCATCAGCTGTAAATTCATGTGTTCTACGCTTTATTTTTATCAAAACGGGATATTCATCTGTAGTTTTAATTTTCTTTTTTATTTAAAATTATTCAAAAGCAGGTTAAATAAAATTTAAATAAGCTTTATTTATTCCTCTTTTATTCATCGGGTTATCCATGATTATCATCAGGTCTTTAGGAGTCAATAATGGATTTTCTTTCTGTTCTTACCAATGGAAGACTGCTTAAAAGCGCGGTTGCGGATCTCACCTCCTCCGAAATACAGGATATAATCCAGAAGCTCCAGAAAATACATGATGAAAAAAAGATTGACGAAGAGCTGAGTGAAAAAGTGCGCAAAGAGAGACAGGAAGCCCTCAATGCCATTAAAGCCATCATGGCTCAGAACAACATCAGCGCTACCGACCTTTCCATGCTTGCCGAGTCAACCGAATCCGAAAAACAGATTCGCCGAAGAGTCGTACCTCCTAAATACAAATTTACCGATGAGAACGGCAATGTACTTACCTGGACCGGTCAGGGTAGAACCCCACTTTCATTCAGAGAATGTATCAAAAGAGAAGGCAAAAGCATGGACGACTATCTCATAAATCACAATAACGACTGATTTCAGCTTTTCCACTCCGGATAATCCAGCCTCCAGATGCAGAAGGTTCATGAATGAGGCTGCAGTTCTTAAACATGACCTCTGCCACTTCTCATCAGACATTCTCTTTGTTTTTCTGTCAGAAAAACAGATTGTACGTTTTTAGAAAAAATCAGTCTGTCTCCCCTCTATATAATTAACACGTCAATCAGAGAGAAAAACATAGATACAACAAATGATAAGGAGAAACAGCATGAGAATTTTATCACCCGTACAAAGACGCGAATTCAACGAACTGGTAAAGGAAATCGAATTAAAAAATTTCACTTACTCTTCCGAGGTTTCACACTACATAACCAGTAATCATATCGGCAGCAGATATCCAAATATCTCCGGAATATCCACTTTCAAACGGGGATGTGACATCTGGACAATGGAAGGAGGCTTTCCCCGTGACATATACGCAATGCTCTGTCAGAGACTTCACCTTTCAGGTAAAAACACCACAGCCGTAGCGGTGGCGTTTACACCGTACAGTATGATGAAATAACGGACAGATGTTTAGTTCGGAACACATTAGATCTTCGCTCCGTACTAAACGACTGTTTTCAGTATCAGGCATTATTTTTATCACATAGCTTATATTTTTTATTCTCAAATTTAAAAAATATGCTATAATGACAATATATCAGGCACGTAAATTAAATTCTGTGTCTGACGGTACGAACAGTATCGATGTTTGTATATTATATGGTGAGGCATAGCCGTTAGCTCCTGTACGGCAAAGCCGAAGCCGCAGAATAAAGCTCCTTGACGATCGGACATTGGCTGTTGTCTCCTTGCGGTCAATGTCCGACTCGCCGGTCATTAAGATTTTTCCATAGCTCCTACTAGGACGAAGTGCCAGAACAGTATCCGGCACGGAGTCTGATTCATCAGTCGGTAACCTGTCGCTTTTCCGCCAATATTCTGACGCCCTCTATGATTTATCACCAATAAAGATAGCCTGAATATATGATATGACATAAAATATTAAAAACTATTATTCAATACTTTAAGCATTCCGAGGATTTATATGAAAAATCAAGTACTCAGTATTATTCTGTTTCTGCTCGCTGCGGGAGCGTGTATTTACTGTTCCGTAATCTACGCTCATCCGGCCGATCTGATGTGGACCAGATACGATCATGATCTGCTTCACTATCTCTCTTTTCTTACCGCAAACTTCACTCATTTTGACAATGTTCATCTGACTGAAAATCTTATAGGTCTCGCCATCATATGGTTCCTTTTCTACAGCCCAAACGTCAATACCTACCCTGACAAGGTGGCAAGCCTGCTGGTTTCAGCCATTGCGGTAACATGCGGCATAGCCTTCGTTAACCACACCATAGGCACCTACTCCGGACTGAGCGGAGCCCTTCACGGAATGTTTGCCTACGCCGCCATATTAAGATATTTCAAAGACGGAGACGTAAAGGGAATACTCCTCATCATCGGTCTGATTATCAAGCTCTATGTCGATTTTAACTGGCCAGAACTTACATTCAATGAACTGGCTCAAAAGGTCTACGGTGAAACAATCACCATTGAGAAACAGATAAATCCCGATGCAGATTTCAGCTACAAAACATGTGGTGAAGCACATCTCTATGGAGCCATTGCAGGTTCTGTTCTGGCTTTAATCAGAGGACTTTTCTTTGGTAAAAGCAGCATGATTGTAGGTCGTTCACTCCAATAAACAAAAGCTTTATAATTCAATCCATCCAAATAAAAACAGGATCGTATTATCAATATTGAAAATACGATCCTGTTTTGATTTTATATTGTATACAGATCACTGACGTCAGCATTTTCACGTGTGATAATCTTAGAAGTACGCTCCGTACTTAGGATAAATATATTCATTACTCATAGCAGGCATAACAATGTTGAACAATCTAACTGTATCCAGCAAGCTGAAGCTGATGTCAGTATACATTCTGATTACATTCGCCATAGTAATCACGATATCTCTCTACAAAATGAATGCTGCTACAAAACAGCTACCGGATCTTCGCACCTGCATCACATTTGTTGATGCGGCAAGAAACGCAGAAGCTCTCTTTAAGGAACTCCGTATAAGTGCCATCAAAGCACCCATGACTATTGATGACAACGAGCTTAATTCCTTCAACGAGGCTTATCAGAGAAACAGAGAGAACTTCAACAACGTTATTTCCGTAATCCATTCAGGGTGCAAACACGACGAAGACTGCCTCGAAATCGTTGATCAGATGGAAAACAACCTTAAAAACTATGATAAGGCAAAGGAAGATGTATTCCGTCTGACTAAGGAAGGCAACAAACGCGGTGCATTCCTTGCCATTGAAGAGCATCTGGTTCCTATCGGGGCAAGTATTGATAATGAGGTAAACAAACTCATCGGCTTTGCCAACAAATTCACTGAAGACATTGTTGTTGATGTTAAAAAATCAACCAACCCGCTATCACTTCTGATTGTTGCAATTATTGCCCTGCTCTCCATAATTATTTACATGTACTTACTCGGCAGATCAATTATCTCACCTATAAGAACTCTGGCCAATGATGCACACATTCTGTCTGAAGGGGATCTCAGAACCTTTGTATCACTTGATTCAGATGATGAAATCGGCACTCTTGCCAATTCATTCAATCAGATGGTTGATTACCTGAGAAATATCATTTCAGCCATCAGATCAAACTCAAATGAGCTGAACAAGAACACTCAGAAAATGAAAGAGACCAACATGTCTGTTTACGACAGTAATGAAAAGATTTTTGAAAAGGCGACTTCCGTTTCAGAAGCCTGTACTGAAATGGCAAAAACCTTTACTGAAATTGCCCAGAACTGTTCAGAAGCATTCAATAATTCCTCCAAGGCTCATCAGACCGTAATATCCAGCATGGATATCACCAGGGAAGCAGTGGAAGAAATCAAACAGCACAGCTCAAGAACTCACGAAAACTCAGTAAAAATCAAGGCTTTCGGTGAAAAAACAAAGGATATCGGCTTCATTATCAATTCCATCAGAGACATTGCCGAACAGACCAATCTGCTGGCACTTAACGCCGCAATTGAAGCTGCCAGAGCAGGTTCAAACGGTCGCGGTTTTGCGGTTGTTGCCGATGAAGTGCGTTCCCTTGCATCAAGAACAGCTGAATCAACCAAGGAAATCACTGACATGATTAACACCATTCAGGAAATGGCTGACAGCATCTCCGAAGCAATGGAATCCCATCTTGAGGATATCGTAAAAATCGAAGGACGCTCCCATGAACTTGAGCAGAGTCTTCATGACATAAATAGCACGGTAGACATCGTGTACCAGCAGCTGACTCATATTTCCGCGGCAACCCATCAGCAGGATATTACCTGCAGTGAAATCGACTCCATGATTCACGTGATAGCGGACGCAACCAGAAAGACGGCAAATACCGCCCGTGACGCCCAGTCATCATCTGAGCAGGTTGATAATATTTCACTGATGATGTCCGACAATATCAATAAGTTTAAACTCTGATATACCGTAATGACAGCCCAATAAAGTACAAAACCCCGTTATTCGACTGACTGATAACGGGGTTTTAATATGAAGTTTACTTATGAAAACAAACGGAATACCGGCTGTCAGTCGATATTTCTGATTGACTCATTAATGGCTCTTAATGCTTCCAGAGGATTTTCCGCTCTGGTGATAGGTCTTCCGATAACAAGATAGCTTGAGCCGTTCTTTAGGGCATCCTCAGGAGTCACGATTCTAATCTGATCACCGGCATCAGCAGTCTTAGGACGGATTCCCGGAGTTACCAGCTTGAATTCACTGCCAAGAGAGCTTCTCAGCATTGCAGCCTCTCTTGCGGAACATACCACGCCGTCCAGACCGCAGTCACGGGCCAGGGTAGCAAGTCTTGAAACCTGCTGATTAACATCAACGGTAATACCGATGCTTCTCAGCTGTTCCTCATCCATGCTGGTAAGCACGGTTACCCCGGTAAGAAGAGGTCTGTCACTGCCGAAGCTTTCCAGAGACTTTACGGCAGCCTCCATCATCTTCGGACCGCCTGAGGTATGAACGTTAACCATCCATACGCCAAGATCGGCGGCAGCGGCAACAGCTCTGGCCACGGTATTAGGAATGTCATGGAACTTGAGATCCAGGAATACTTCAAAGCCCATGTTGTTCAGACGGGTAACGAACTGAGGTCCGAAACGGGTAAACATTTCCTTGCCGACTTTAAGACGGCATTCTCCGGCAGCAAGACCGGAAACAAGATTCATGGCTTCAGCCTCTTTTTCAAAATCCAGAGCTACAATAACCTTTGGATCCACATTACTCATATATAACCTCAGCTGTAATAATTTTCGATTAAAAGAATTGTTTTATACAAAAAGCCGTTATGCCGGCGGTGTGTCAAGCGTCCTTTTCAGGCTTTTCCACTGCGACCGTTCTTACGCCGCCTGCCCCCCATTCACTTATCTGATGAGGTTTCATCTGTTCCCAGCGGTGACAGCTCGGACACTGCCAGAACAGAACGGACGATTTGAAACCGCAGTGTTTGCAGATATAACGGTAATTACCTGCAAGATGAGCATCCATAATGGATTTAAGCACGGCAAAACGTTCCTGATTCTTCGGATCAAGACCTTCGTAAAGATTTCCGAGGATGTAACTGAACAGTTCAAAACTCGGAGACTTTTTGAGGAGTCGCATTACAAAGGCTTCAGCCTCTTCAGGAGTTTTGTTGGCCATAATCAGATCAGCCACGGCCATGACAAGCTGCGGACTGTCAGACAACTGCAGCCATGAATTCAGAACCTCGAGATGCTGCAGCTCCTGTCCGGGATAAAAGCACTTTGCAAGTGATTTAAGGCAGATAGGAATCATCTCAGGATCAGATTTCACGGCTTCCTGAATATAGGTCAGGGCATTTTTGGTCTGCCCTATTTCAATCATGATTTTAGCCATGTTGAGATAAGCTCTCACACAGCCTTTATTAACGATGGAGGCCTTTTTGAAATAATCATTGGCCTTTGCATAATTTTTGCGGGAATAAGATTCATTTCCCAGCTCGCAGTAAAATTCAGACTGTCTTTTCAGAATTCCCTCATCGGCAAACTGTTTGAATGAATCTATAAGATCTATGGCTCTCTGCCACTCCTTCTCCTGTTCGTAGAGAGTTACCAGAAGTCTTACTGAGGCTTTCTTGGCGGAGTTATAACTGATAAGTTCCCTTAAGATGTCTTCCGCCTTATCCAGAAGACCTGAGCTCATGAAATCCCTGGCCAGCTCAAGCAGAACGGCCGTACGCTGAACCGGTTCAATTTTAGCGGTGGTCAGAAGATTATTATGGAAACGAATGGCTTTTTCGAGATCCCCTCTTTCGCGTAAGAGTGTTCCCAGAGCAAGCCCCTCTTCGAAACTGTGTTCACCATCGGAGTCATAGTACCTTATGAATTCATCAACGGCTTTTTCCTTATCTCTGTAAAGGAAATAGTTGATTCCCTTCGTCAGAAAGCCGATCTTTCTGGTCTTCTCCGATTGCTGTGATTTATTAGCCTGTCTGCTTCCCATTACGTAACCGTAGAACACGGCTACAGGCAGCAGCAGAAACAACAGTTCGAACATAACTCAAGAAATTCCTCAGTCAGGATTAGTCCTTATTATCACCATAATCTATAAGCAGCTTATCCTGGGCACTCTCTAGCTCATCGGCACATTCAGAATACTTCTTTTCAAGTCTTCTTATGGTGAGCCTGTAGGCATAACATTTAAACCAGAGTTTAACTATAACCCAGCCGAAAACGAGTGCTGAAAGACAGACACCGGCAAGAAGAGATATCGCACTGATGGTACTTACTGTCATTTCAGTCTTTACAAAGAGAACATTGAATTCAGCAACGGCTGAATTTGAAACCCCGATGGTTAAAGCAAGAACGGCAACAAAACATAAAAGCAGTACATAAACAACGGTAAGAATTTTCTTTAACATAAACGAGGTCCGAACAAATAAAAAACAAATCTAACGGATGTTAATATTATACATTATTGAACAACATTGATCTAACAACATATATCAAGATATTGCTTAATTTGTACACTAAAAACAGAAACGGCACCGTGAAGGTGCCGTTTGCTTTAAGAGCTTTTAACCTTGCGGTTAAAAATCAGCTATTACTGCTTAGCATTCTTGAATGCTTCAGCCATAGCGTTGCTTCCCTTTTCAACTTCGCTGTTAGACTTCTTGATAGCTTCGATAGCAGCTCTGTCTTCAGCTTCGTCCTTAGCACGGATTGATAAAGAGATTACGCCGTTCTTGCGGTCAATACCTACTCTCTTAGCTTCTACGGTATCGCCAACCTTGAATGCAGCAGCTAAGTCATCAATACGATCTGATGAAGCGTCAGAAGCGCGGATGATGCCCTTGATGCCGTCGCCGAGGTCAACAACGAGCTTGTTGCTTTCAACTTCAGAGATAGTACCAGAGAGGATGCTTTCCTTGTGAGCATCAAGGAACTTTGAAATAGCGTCTTCTTCAAGCTGCTTAACGCCTAAAGAAATACGTTCTCTTTCTGGATCTACGTTAAGAACTACAGCAGTAACTTCTTCACCGCGGGTGTACTTGTGAGCAGCATCGCTGCCAGCTTCGTGGCTTAAGTCAGTGGTGTGAACGAGACCGTCGATACCGCCTTCAAGACCGATGAAGATACCGAAATCGGTGATGCTCTTAACCTTACCAACAACCTTGTCACCCTTAGCGTGGTTTTCGCTGAAGAGCTGCCATGGATTTGGCTTGCACTGCTTGAGGCCTAAAGAAATACGACGACCTGATTCGCTGATTTCGAGAACCTTAACCATAACCTTTTCACCGATGTTTACAACTGATGAAGGCTGTACGTTCTTGTTGGTCCAGTCCATTTCAGATACGTGAACGAGACCTTCAACGCCTGGTTCGAGTTCAACGAAGCAGCCGTAGTCAGCGATGTTGGTAACAACGCCTGGGAATTCTTCTCCCTTAGGGAAGCGCTTATCAACATCAGTCCATGGGTCAGCGGTTAACTGCTTGAGACCTAAAGATACGCGTGAACGTTCCTTTTCGTACTTAAGAACCTTAACTTCGATTTCATCACCAACGGTAACAACTTCACCTGGGTTCTTAACACGCTTCCAAGCCATATCGGTGATATGGAGGAGACCGTCAACACCGGCGCCGAGATCAACGAATGCACCGTAATCGGTAAGATTCTTAACCTTACCCTTAACAATCTTGCCTTCTTCAAGGCTTGCAAGTACGGTTTCACGATCAGCTGAATCGTCATCTTCAGAAACTGCGCGACGTGAAACAACAACATTGTTACGAACCTGATCGAGCTTGATTACTCTGAATTCAAGTTCCTTACCTTCGAGCTGTTCGTTCTGTAAACGAGCGTCTACGAGAGAACCAGGAAGGAATGCACGGATATTTTCGATAGCAACGGTGAAACCACCCTTAACCTTACCGTCAACAATACCCTTAACGATTTCTTTTTCTTCGTAAGCCTTTTCAAGCTTAGTCCAAGATTCAAGACGCTTGGCCTTTTCACGAGAAAGGATGGTCTTACCATCACCGTCTTCGATGCTTTCAAGTACTACGTCAACCTGATCGCCAACCTTAACGTCTAATTCATTGTTAGCATTCTTGAATTCAGAAACAGGGATCTGACCTTCAGACTTGAAACCAGCGTCAACCCATACAAAATCGCTTTCGATTCTAACAACGATACCGTGGATTAACTGACCTAAAACACTCTTCTTGAATGAAGAAGTATTTGCGCCTTCGAATAATTCTGCAAAACTCATATTTTATAACTGTATATTTAAATAAAAAAACGCCCTAACATCCTGTAGAGACGGTCAACAAATATATTCAATCCTTCCATGGACCGAATTCCAATACGAACACGGTCAGCATAAACCGTATTCAGCATCGCGGATTATAACCAATACTGAACAAATTTGATACTGTTTTTTTAATTTTTTTGAGATATAAGGCCGGAACCGGCCTTATATCTCAAATTTTTCAGTTTCTGGGATGTTCCGCTCATGCGATAACTGCCTGCGGATACCGGTCTATCTGCGGTAAAGTCCTCTCAGTCTGTCGATTTCGACATTCAGACGTTTGTCGGAAACCGGACTGATTGTTCTCAGACTCTGGGCAAAATACGAAACTCTGAGTTCCTCAAGCATGTATCTTACACGATGCACGTCTGCAGGCACGGTTCTGCCGGCAAAGAGCCCCATGAGCGAATTGTAGTTGTCCTCAACGGATTTGAACTTGTTGAGCATCACCGTGTCACGGTTGGGATCAATCTGAACCTTTTCAATTCTGTTCAGCATCGCATCAAGATAAACCTCGAGTCTCGGGAAGAATTCCATTGTTGACTCGGTGGCGAATCCCTTGTGAATCAGAGCGGTAAGCTGCCCGCCCATGTCACTGTAGGCGTATGCGGTACGGAAATCCATTTTCCCCTTCAGCTTCTTGCGAACATCATTGGCCTTGACCAGAATTCTTTCGCATATGAGGGAAAGCCGGTGCACTGTATCATAAATCTCCTCCTTGGCGGCGTTTACCAGTCTGTTGAAGTCCGCCGTCGTCGAGGCCACGCCGCCGGTACGGCTCATGATATCGTCAAGAGCCAGAGATTCCAGATCGTCAATCAGGATTCTGACGTTGCCCACCATATTAAAGTACATCGCCAGCTTGGCTCTGTTCGGAAGTGATTTCTCAAGGTAGCTTATCGGATCTGGAATCGTAAGCATAATCAGTCGCTTCTGTCCCTGCCACATCTGTCTGTCGGCCTCTTCAGCCGTTTCAAACAGTTCCAGGCTTACGCTGTCCTTGCGGTCACGAAGTGCGGGATATGCCACGATTTCCATTCCGCCGACCATACGGCTCTGGGTTTTAGGCAGAGTGTCGAAATTCCAGCTTTTTATTCCCTCCTGCTTAGGCATTTCCTTTACGACCTCGGCAAGAGATGCCTTAACCTCGTCTCTCAGAGTATGTCTGATGTGTTCAAGATCCCTGCCTTCCATCAGAACCTTCTTTCTGATGTCGGTAACCTTGAAATTGAATGTCAGGTGTCTCGGGAGCTGGCTTATGTCGAAATCGTCCCAGGTAACCTGCTGACCGCTGAGTGAGGTCATCTTGCGGCAGATGGCATCCCTGAAGCTTCCCATTGACGGATCCAGAGCCTCGAACAGTATATTGCCGTAATCAGGTGCCGGAACAAAGCATTTTCTCAGTGCTTTCGGAAGAATTCTGATCATGGTTGTAAAGAGTTCAAGTCTGAGTCCCGGAATCAGCCATTCAAACACGTCGGAAGGAATCTGATTAAGAACGCTTACCGGAATCACGGCGGTGACGCCGTCGTTCTCCGCGGTAGGATCAAAATTATATTCCAGTCTGAGCTTATACTTGCCGACGGTCAGATGATCCGGGTACTTGTCCGCTGACACCATGGAGGTATCCTGCTGCTTGAGCATTTCAAGATTGAAATTAAGGTATTCCAGATCCTGCTTCTTCCTCCCCTTCCACCAGTAACTGAAAGTTCTTACGTCACCGATATCCTCAGGTATTCTCTCATCATAGAAGGCAAACAGGGTATCGTCGTTAACCAGAAGATCTCTGCGGCGTGATTTTTCCTCCAGCTCAACCACCTCGCTTATCAGGCGGCGGTTGTTGGCGAAAAAGGCTTCGTCGGTAATCATTTCTCCGCCGACCAGCCCCTCCCTGATGAACATTTCGTGACAGAGAGGAGGATTGATGGAGGTATAGTTGACCTTGCGGCCGTTAATTACGGCAAGACCGTACAGAATTCCCTTCTGCAAGGCTATGACCGCCCCCTGCTTTTTGCTCCAGTGTTCATCACTGTACGAGAATTTAATGAGCTCCTTTGCGTAATGCTCAACCCACAGAGGATCTATTTCAGCCACCATACGGGCAAAAAGACGGCTGGTTTCCGTAAGTTCCGCGGCCATTACCCACTTGATGTTCTTTCTTGCAAGTCCGGAGCCCGGGAAAATCATGAATCTGTTTGAGCGGGTACCTATATATTCACTGCCTTCAGGACTGCGCATGCCGATCATGCTTAAAAGACCGCTTAAGAGTGATTTATGAATTTCCTCATAAGTGGCCGGAGCCTCATTGAACTTAAGTCCGAGATCCTTCACCGCATCCTTAAGCTGGGCATAAATGTCCAGCCATTCCCTCATGCGCATGTATGACAGAAATTCCCTGCGCATCTTCTTTCTCAGGGCACTGCCGCTGAGCTCATCCATCTGCTGTTTCAGATAATTGTACAGATTGATGATTCCCATGAAATCGGAGCGGTCGTCATCAAAACGGCGGTGATATTCCTGGCTGGCGGTTCTGGCCGTAAGCGGACGTTCACGAACCTCCTGACTGCTGAGGTTTGACGCGATTATCAGAACTTCGGACAGCGCCCCCTGTTTTCCTGCCTCCACCAGCATTCTGCCGAGACGAGGGTCACACGGCAGAGCCGCCATCTGCCTGCCGGTTTCGGTAAGTCTCAGTTCCCCGTTGCGATCCCTGTAAATCGCACTCAGTTCCTCAAGCAGCTTGATGCCGTCATTTATCTGACGCTGTTCCGGGCGATCAAGCAGAGGAAATGTTTCAATACTGCCGAGACGCAGACTGATCATGCGCAGAATAACCGCGGCCAGATTGGTGCGGAGGATTTCCGGATCCGTAAATTCAGGCCTTGCCATAAAATCAGCTTCACTGTACAGACGGATGCAGATACCTGAGGATACACGGCCGCATCGCCCCTTTCTCTGATTTGCGCTGGCCTGTGACACCGGCTCAATCGGCAGACGCTGCACCTTGTTGCGGTAACTGTATCTGCTGATTCTGGCGGTTCCCGGATCTATCACGTATCTGATGCCGGGAACTGTTACGGAGGTTTCGGCCACGTTTGTGGCGAGAACAATGCGTCTCAGGCCGTGGGGAGCAAAAATCTTGTTCTGTTCCGCAACGCCGAGTCTTGAATACAGCGGAAGCACTTCAGTTGAACGTAGGTTTGCCCTGCGCAGATAATCAGCCGCTTCGGCAATATCGCGTTCACCGTTCATGAAGACGAGGATATCGCCCATCATTTCCTCATCAAGAGATTTCACCGCTCTGAGAATACCGGTAAGTAGCACGTCCTCGTCAATTTCCTCGTTTTCGTCATCAAGGAGATCATCAAGAGGTTCATAACGGACTTCCACGGGATAGGTTCTGCCTTCCACCAGCTTAACCGGAGCATTACCGAAATGTCTGCTGAAGCTTTCGGGATCAATGGTGGCGGAGGTGATAATTACCTTCAGGTCCTTTCTCTTTTCCAGAAGACCTTTCAGAAAACCCAGAATAAAATCGATATTGAGACTGCGTTCATGCGCTTCGTCGATAATGATGACTTCATATTCATTAAGGAAGCGATCCTGCTCAAGTTCGGTAAGCAGAATACCGTCCGTCATCAGCTTGATGACGGTATCGTCTGAGGTCTTGTCCCCGAATCGAACCTTATAACCCACGACAGTGCCCAGCTCGCATTTGAGTTCCTGACTGATGCGGTCGGCCACGGTTCTTGCGGCAAGTCTTCGCGGCTGGGTGTGACCTATCTTGCCGCGACGGCCGAAACCTGCTTCAAGACAGATTTTAGGAAGCTGAGTGGTTTTGCCTGAACCGGTGTCGCCGGCAACAATAACCACCTGATTTTCCTTAATCAGTCTGATGATGTCATCCTTTTCCCTGCTTACCGGAAGCTGTTCGGGATAAGTTATTTCCGGTATCTTTTCAGCACGTTTCTGAGCAGATTCAACCGCAGCCGCGGCCTCAAGGGCTAGCTCGGTCACCTTTTCCTCATCAGGTTCGGCAACAGGCCTCTGTCTGGTTCCGAAAACCTTGCGGGCCTTCGCCAGTATGCGGTTACGGTCTCTTATAAGAGCATCTTCAAGAACTTTGGCTATTCTGCTGTAGGTTATTTTGGTTGAAGCTGTATTCATATGTAGTTATTGTCTTTCGGGGATTAAAAATAAAATATCCGCAGATAACGGCCGGCAGCACGTGCTGCCGGCCTGAAAGTAATGTAATTTCCGAGGCTGATTATACGGATATTACGGCGTTTATTCAATATATCCGCCATATGAGTCAATAAGGAGAACGGCCGTCATCATGCGTAAAACGGCCGAAAATCTGAACACAAAGGATTATTCCGACTTAATCCAGTTTCTTACCTTGAACGGCAGTTTATGAGTTTCATTCTGGGCCTCCTTTCCCTGAATGGAGAGAACTCCAGTTACCGACGCACCCGGAACGGCTTTTCCGATTTTAACGTCAAATCCGGAGCTTCCGCTTCCCTCATGAGTGTTGAACGGTCTTACCGTTTTGCCTGAAAAATCACCGCTTTCCAGAAAAGTGTAGACTGCCATCGGCAGATCCCCGTGCCAAACCGGAGCTCCGAGATAGATTACGTCATATGGAGAAACATCTATGTTTTCAGCAAGTTCCGGTCTTGTGTTCGCATCCTTTTCTTCTCTTGCCTTCTTTACGCATTCACTGTAATCGGCAGGATAGCTGTAGGCGGTTCTGATTTCAAAAAGTCTGCCTCCGGTCTGTTCGGCAATTTCTTTAGCGACAAGATATGTATTGCCTGAGGAGATACTGCCTACCGCATAGTTTTCACCGGTTCTGGAAAAATAGGCCACAAGAACCCTGTTCTGAGAACCTTCAGTTCCAGCCGCCCCGCTATCAGACTGAACTGCCGCCAAAACCGGACTGCAGAAAGAAAAAGATGCGAGAATCACCGCTGCAACACCGGCTGCCTTTCTCAGACATGAACACTTCATAAACTTCATAATATTTAGGCCTCCCGACCGGAACTGAAACCATGCATCCGTCAACAAGATAAAGAACGCTTCTTAACCATATTCCAAGGTTTATTATCCATTCATTCTTTCAGGGAATGTAAAATAACATTTCCTGATTTTGTACTAAAACAGTCATTTTTCAGCTATTTATACAATTTGTTAAAATCAAGCTCCGTCAAATCACACGTTTATTTAACATGCTTATAACAATTACAAATAAATTTATGCAAAACAGTATTTTTTTTATATAAAAGCTCTAAAAATTGCTATACTTGTCAACATGGAGTCAAATAGACTGACACAATAAAAAACAAAACATCACGTTTTGTTTTTATTTGTTTTAAAAATTAAAAAATCATCAGCAATAAGATAACAGGGAATTTTAGTTATATGAAATCCACCATGAACAAATTATATTTGGCAATCATGTCACCCCTTCTTGCAACCTCACTCACAGCCTGCGGAAGCAGCGGTAGCGAAGAAGGCGGCGAAATCACTGTTGTGGACGCAACCCTCAAGGAAGCATCAACATACAAGAATAATCTGTTCTGTAACAATCCAAGCACCGCCGTTGAAGACATCTGTAACATCCGCATGTATCAGATTATGGTGGAAGCATTCAACAACGGTGACGACACCATTAACTATGACGTCGGCTACGGCACCAGTAATCACAAGGGGGATATCCAGGGTGTTATTGATCAGCTTGACTACATCAAGGGCCTCGGCATCAATGCAATATGGTTAACTCCTGTATTCCAGAGTGCCGATAACGCATCTTCTGTTACTCCTCTTGACGCCACAGGTTATTTCGGTGAAGACTACTACAAGATTGATCCTCATTTCGGCAGTGAAGACACCTTCAGAACTCTGGTTGACGCTGCTCACGCCAAAGGAATGTACGTATTCCTTGACGGTGTATTCGGTCACTTCAAGTCAACCATTTCAAAGACCTCTCCGTCATACATCTCTCTCGTTTCAACCGACGTATGTCAGGGTCTGGGCTCAACCTACACTGCCGGAGAAGGCACTCTCTGTGCGGATCATTCTCAGGAAGCAACCCTTGATTTCTACAAGGAACTTGCTGCCCACTATATTACTGAATACAAGATCGACGGCTGGAGACTCGACCAGGCTTATCAGGTTCCTGTAAAGAACTGGAAGGAAATCAGAGAAGCTGTTGAAGAAGCCGCAAAGAACACCACCTACACCAGAAACGGAGAAACCGTTCATCCTCTCGGCTACATGGTCGGTGAAATCTGGTCAGGCGACAGCCAGATTACACAGTACGGTTACGGTTCCGACTCACTCCCAGGTCTTAAGTCAAACTTTGCCTTCAATACCCGTTACGGTATCGTAAAGGCTCTGGCAGTTGAAGAATCTTCAGCATACAATCACAAGGGCACCACAATCCAGAACGAACTCGTTAACGCTGAAAACACCTATCCTGATTTTGCAGTACCTAACTACTTCATCTCAAATCACGACCTCGTACGTTTCGGAGACCTGCTTCAGAGAGGCGTAAAGAAGAAGGCTCTCTCTTCAGGCAACTACGATTCCGATAAATACTGGAAGCGTTACAGACTGGCACATACCGTTATCGCTTCATTAAGCGGTCCTATCACTATCTTCTACGGCGATGAATGGGGTCAGGAAGTTCCTAACTTTGACGTTCAGAAGAATGAAATGGGTTACTATGACGACCATGTTGCACGTGTAACCGGTCAGTTCAGCGGTTTCAGCTCAGATCAGGAAAACCTCAAGAACTACGTATCTGAAATGCTGAAGATCCGTAACAATTCAAAGGCTCTTTCAATGGGTACCATGACCGATATCGGTACCGACAGCAATCTCTTTGCAGTCAAGAAGACCTACGGTGATTCCGAAGTAATCGTGGTAATGAACATTCAGGAAGACAAGCAGATCAACGTAACATTTGAAAACAGCCTCTTCTCTGATGAATCAGCCGCAATCTCTCTGAAGTACATGGATCTATCCAAGGCCTCCTGTTCAGAAGAAGAAGTATATCCTGCAGGCACCACCTACAGCTTTACTCTCGAACCTCTCGGAGCTGCTGTATTCTTCAACAAGCTCTAAGCTGAAACAGTCCGGTATCCGGAGTTTATGAGAATAAAATCCGGTACATAAAAAAATAAAGGGAAGGATGCAGACATCCTTCCCTTTTGATTTGTCATTCTTCATCAGGCATATACGGGATTCCGCAGCGGGCATGCGCGGCTAGCGCCGTCCTACAGAATTCCCGGCACGAGTCTGATTACTCCTTATCAAATATCAGCGGACTCATGCATCTTCTTATGGATACGTAAGTCGCCCTGTTCCTGTTTCTTTCAATAAAAACAGGTTTCATGTCACTTGATATTTTTGGAAAGAACCTGTCCATAATCATTTTTACCTGAAACTGATCCAGAGGAATGCAAAAACGGTTTCTGGCACAGAATTCTCCGTTATCCGTCACGCTGTAGTAATCACCGCGCGTACACAGAAAATAAATATTGAATCTGTACTCGTCTCTCACATACAGATTAAATGCATCAAAACTCTCATCACTGTTTCTTATGGTCCACAGGATTTTATCGCACTCCACCAGCCATCTGCCCCGCTTTATTCCGTCTCTCGGCAGTGTATGGAATCTTCTGCCGTCGAAACCGTGAACATAATTCTGTCCGACAACCACGCAGAAATAAGAACACGAGAATAAATATCCTTCAAGATAAGATCTGATGATTTCGTCCTTCTGCTCCCTGTACTGAGGATTGTCTTTTAGCCATTTTCCGAAAAAGTGTCGTGACAGCACAAAAACAAGACCGCCGTATAATGCTTCAAGGCCGAGCAACGTCATCAGCCTCAAATAAAGATCTCCGTCACCCGCATCAGTACAGAGTTCGGAATCAATGACACAGAACAGGCAGAATGCCGCCAGAGGCAGAACCATCAGAGGAATGTAATAGTCTCTCCTCAGAATCATTCTGATGTACCGGAGGCTGAGATCTCCCGTAAGAGTTGACGATGACACACTGTGAAGCTGGTTCTCAGAGGCATATTTCCGGTATTCTCCGCGCCATGCCTCACTGCTGAAATAGCCGTTGTTTCCAAGCAGTGTCGTGAATCTGTCCGCTCTGTCACTGTCAATCCATTTTTTCTGAAGAACATATAACAGATCCCGAAAAAAATAAGACTGAATACCGCATAGACCCACACGTTTGCCGGATCGAGCCAGAACATAAGAGCAAACACAAAAATAAAACGGCAGTATTGTATAACATTACGGTTAGAGAATATATCAAAGTTATATTTCTTATTCATGCTAATTATTCAAACTCTGCCGACTTCACATTTTCACGTACTGACGTTCACCTGAACCGTCTTCGTACCGCAGGTTCTCCCGATGAATAATCGGTAATGTTAAAATACAAAAATTTCATAATTATGATTTTACTGTCAAAAACTGACAGCTTTTTAAACAGACGGCAGGAACCATGCGTTTTTCATGTTAAGATAACAGGAGGAGTTTTGTTTATTATTTAGCCAAAAATATAAAATCTTTAAATTTTACTGTTTTTGACTCAAGTTTAATGTTTATAATTACTGAAAGCATTTACAGAACATGGATGGAGCGCTGATTTATAAAGCCGTGAACTAACTTTCAAAAACGGCACTGACACCGAATCAGCCGATAAGAACAGGGATTAATTCAGAATGGACCAGCTAAATCACATTATGTTGATCATAGGGCTGCTGCTGTCATGCAGCATCTTTGCTAGTCGAATTTCCTCAATTATGGGTCTGCCGGTTCTGCTTCTGTTCCTTATTCTCGGAATGATGTGCGGAGAAAACGGAATTATTCTCGGCATTCATTTCAGCAATTATCATCTGGCCTTCTATATCGCAAATCTGGCTCTTGCGATCATTATTTTTGACGGTGGCTGTCAGACAAGCTTCTTCACCTTTAAAACCGCATCAAAGCCCGCAATAATACTTTCCACCCTCGGGGTACTGATTACCACGCTTATTGTCGGCGGAGCCGTCTACTACATATTCAAAATGAGCTTTTTTGAATCACTGCTTGTAGGATGCATGATCGGTTCAACAGACGCCGGTGCGGTGTTCTCTCTACTGGGAAGCAACGGTGTAAGCCTTAAAAACAAGGTTCAGGGACCGCTGGAAATTGAATCCGCAACCAACGACCCTATGGCGATCTTTCTGACAATTACAGTTATTGAAATCATCAAGGCCACAGTCAATTCCAATGACGTTACCGCCTCAGAAACATTTACCATTTCAAACGCCCTGCTGTTCTTCATCAAACAGTTCTCCTTCGGTATCGTGTTCGGCATCGTATTCGGCTATCTCGGAAGAATGCTTCTGAACGCCATAAACATTCCTAACGGTCTCTACTCCCTTCTGGTGCTCGGCGTGGCCTTTACCGGTTTCGCCATCACCTCATCCATGGACGGTTCAGGATTCCTGGCAATATTCATCATCGGCATGATCATCAGCAACACCAACATGAGACAGCTGCTTTACATACGTCCTGTGCAGGACGGTCTTACCTGGCTGTCGCAGATATGTCTGTTCCTGATGCTCGGACTGCTGGTTGAACCGCCTAAACTTATAGAACACACTGTCGACGGTCTTATCGTGGCATGCGTCATGGCGTTTTTTGCCAGACCGGTCGCCGTATTTCTCTGTCTTAAACTGCTGTTCAAATTCAGCACCAGGGAGCTGCTGTTCATATCGTGGGTAGGCCTGAGAGGCTCAGTACCTATCGTACTGGCTATCTACCCTATCATGAATGACATTCCTAACGGAGACATCTTCTTCAACATCGCCTTCGTGGTGGTGATATTCTCGCTGCTGGTACAGGGAGCCACCATTCTTCCGGTGGCGAAATTCTTTGACGTTTACGCTCCAAGCTCCACCACTCCGGTAAGCAAGGGGCAGATGGGTATAACCATTGACGATGACTATGAAATCTTCAATTACGAAATCAAGCATAAAACCTGTCAGGATCAGCTGCTGAGCGAAATCAAGTTTCCGAACAGAACCATGGTTGCCTCCGTATTCCGCAAGAGCCAGATTCTGCATCCGGTAAGCCGCCTCAAGCTTAAGAAGGGAGATATCATCTCCATTATCGGACACTCCGACGACGAGCTTCTGCTGAATGCAATCTTCAACGGTGACACTCCGGTCAAGAAGGTTCATTATCCTTATAACGGAGATATTCTTCTGTCCGGCGAAGCCAACATGACTGAAATTGCCGAAAAATACGATCTTGTCATCACATCAAAGGAACAGGATCTTAACCTCGGAGACTTCCTTTCATACCACCTCGGCGGCATTCCTACCGTAGGTGAACGTCTGACCGTCATTGACTGCCGCTTCACCATTTGTGAAGTATTCGGTTCGCAGATTATCAAGGTGGGCTTTGAAAAGCTTGAAAACAACATCTGATTCCGGAGTTTTCCGCCGAAAAAAATACAATCGGGCACTAAAATCATTTTCAAGCCTAAAGCACGCTTATTCCCGGATATATTTTTGCAAATTTTGACTGAATTCTTGATTATTGCAAGAACTTGTCACTGTTTTATGTTGTATTTCTTCATATCCTGTATCATATAAAGTATCGTGTGTATACTATCTATCAATGCTTTGAGCATGCTCCGCATCATCATAATCCCTTCATGAAGAACGGGAACCATAATAATTCATAACATGATGCCCGCAGAGCGGTAGATACTGAAAAAACAGTCCGCGGGCAGCATAAGCCCGTAAAAATAACAAATCAGCACTTGCAGGAAAAACAGTACAGCAAATCTCACCGCCGGCAGACTCCGCTCTGCAGGCTGTTTCCGCTGCCACCCGTGCTTCCCGCCGGCTGATCCCGTTAAAGGACTTTTTCCTGACGGCAGAAGGCTCAAATCCGCAGTACCTTTTCTTACGGATAAACTCTGCAGTCAGAGGCAAAGACAATAAAAATAAAGAGTTTAGCATGAACAGACGTCGTAATTCAGGTCTCTCAAAACCTGCTCTTCTTCTGGGTATTGTAGTTGCAGCCGCAAGTGTCGGTGTCGGTACCTATACCGTAATAAAGGCAAAAAAGGCCCAGGAAAGCGAAAACAATTTTGAAAACATCGATCCAACTTCTCCGGTTTCCATCGCCGGGGCTCTGTACGGGTGTATTCTGTCCGACAGTTATGACGAAATGCCGGAACTCGTTTCCATGCTGAAAACGTATGAGGCGGAAAATCCGGATATTCCTGAAAAAAGCGATGATGACGAGGATTCTTCTGAAAGCTACGGCTATGAAGAACAGAATACGGGTGAAGAGGAAGGATTCGGTTTATCCGTCTCTGTCGACGAAAGCGGCGTGGATATCAGTAAATACCTGTCAACTGCCGCCAACTCCAATATCAAGGACAAAATCATCTATCTTTCAAACCAGCTGAATTCAGAAAAGCTGATTCCCGAGACCTATGCCTTCTACCTGAACTCACTCAGCAACATCTTTGAAATATACAAACCTCATTCCGAGGATGAACAGCATATCAAGGATTCGATCATTGCCTACACCGTCTACAAAAACAATCCTGACTACACAATTCAGGATGTCAGGTCCATGTTCGGTCCGTATGACGCCCTTAATCTGGCGCGCTATCTGATAGGTTCAAACGACTACGAACGCGCATCGGGTTACGAGCTGCGCAGATTCATAACCGATGAATCAAAAAGCCTCATCAGTCAGATCCCGACAAATCTGAACAACAGCACCATGCTGAACCTTTCCGCATCCGACTTTGTAGGCTTTAACACCAATACCCTCAAGGACGTCATCAGACTGCAGAAAGGACTGCCGGCAGTCATTGCACACATTCCGATGATCAGGGAAGAAACCCCGAAGGAAAACCATGACAGCATCGATATGCTGAAGTCCGCATTCGAATCAACGGTAAGAAAGTCTCTTGACTTCGCGGAGCTAGGCAAAAAATACTACCAGTGCATTGCCACAACCAGTGAACCGTTCTTTCTTACCGGTATAGTAACACCGGTAAAATACAAGAACGTTGCCAATCTGGACAAGATTCAGCTTCATGCATACAAAATGAATATAACTCAGCCGATAACAGGATGTCCTGAGCTCAAAAACGTATATATTCTGGCTCCTGATCTTCGGGGGTATTCAGATCTGCTGAGCCGTGCATCGAAGAAGATGAGTGACGACGACAGAAACAACTACCACAAGGATATTTCCCTTCTTGAAAGAATCAACAGCGGTTCCGAAAGCGAGATCACCCTTACCCTTCTCGGATCAGATATCGCCGCCGTGGAAAACCATCTGGAGCAGAATCCTGAACAGGGTAAATTTGTGGGAAATACGGAGCAGGGAATTCTCTTCAACCTTAACCTCCCTTCCATGAAGCTGCTGAAGACTCTGGAAATAAGTCCTGACACCAGACAGATCTTCGCTCCTACAAAAATGCTTACAACCAAACGTACCCAGGCCATTAACAAACTGAAAATCATAACCGATTTCATCGAAGTCGAACAGAGACTCGGGAAGATCAATTTCGGCATGCTGGAATATGAACCGTACAAGTTCATGGCTCAGATAAGAGGCAGAGAAGTCAGCAACAGCGAGCTTTACACTCAGCCCCCTGCCGGAACTTCAGGTTCCGAGACAGCTGCTGTTCAGACCGAGACCGAACACACGGATACAGTTCATGAAACCGTTGAGACCGCCTCAGCATCAACAGATGCACAGCAGTCTTCCGAGACTGCCGGCATTCAGGCCGACACTCAAACGACGGAAACTGTTCAGGCCGAAAATCCGGCAAACGATACCGAAGAAAAATCCTGTTCCGACGGCTCAGATTCCTGCGTGGAAACAGCCTCTGCAGACGCTCCTGAAACAGCTGATGCCGGAGTAAAAGAAGAAACTCCGGAAGCTAATGTCATCGTGGAAACCGCCCATGTAAAAAATCCTGAACCGGGTTCGGCCGAAGATCTGTCAAACAACAGGAGCGTGGAGGAAGCCGCCAGAGAATCCGAATCAGTGGAAACGACTGAAATCACCTCTCCGGAACAGCAGGCGGAACCGGAACGGCAGGAGAACCTGCTCACACCGGAAATGCTGCAGGAAAAAGACATTGCCACTCTCAAGCTTCTTGTGGATGAAAAGAACTCTGACGCCATGTACGAACTGGCCAACCGTTATCTCAAAGGACACAACGGTGTTAAAAAGAATGTCAAAAAAGGCATGTCCCTGCTGGAACAGGCCTGCAGCCTCGGCAATTCCAATGCTCAGTACATGCACGGACACTTTCTGCTTGATGACAAAAAGGCTTCAGCCGCCGACAAGACAAAGGGAGCACGTTTTATCATAGAAGCCGCCGAATCCGGACATTCAGATGCCATGTATCAGGCAGGTCAGCTGCTCTACAACGGGGAGTACGGCATTAAGCGAGACCTTCAGAAGGCTTTTGAATACTTCTCAATGGCTTCGGAACAGAACAATCAGGATGCCACCTACATGATGGCAAAAATGTACCTCAACGGAGAAGGTGTCAAGGAAAACAGACAGCGTGCCTACAATCTGCTGATACATACTGCCAAGACCAATGCCAGTGCCGCCTATGAACTCGGTCTCATCTATGAAGGCGGCATTATTGACGGCATCAGGGATGAACGTCTTGCAACCGAAAATTTCATCTTCGCGGCCCGTAAAGGTAACAAAGAGGCATACCGCAAAGCTGGTCTTGCCCTTATTGAAACCAAAACCGGAAGCAAGGAGGCTCTGCGCTATCTCGAACCTTACCGCGACAGAAACGACAAGGATGTTGATACGGCACTGCTTAATTACTACATAAAGATGAACAACAGCAGAGAAGTGGCAAAGTTCATCGCCGTGGCGCCTCCTGAAATTCAGGAACGCTATCCGGTGGAAATGGGCATGCTCTACGAAACAGGCAACGGCGTGGCTCAGAATTACGCCAAGGCGGAGGAATACTACCGTAAAGGTACCGAAGCCAAGATACCTGACGCATTCTGTAATCTCGGTGATCTCTTCTATTACGGAAAAGGACGCGACAGAGACCTGAGAGCCGCCGTTGGACAGTACACAAGAGGCTCGGATCTCGGGTCCGTAAACTGCACGGAAAAACTTGCTTTCATCAAGTCAACCGAAAACAGCTACCGTAATTACGGCGAAGCACACGCCCTGATTTCCGGCATTCCGGATCAGAAAAGATCGGAACTCAGCAAGGCTCTGCTGGTATCCATGAACCTCTACGGCAAAGGGGTTCAGAAATCCCAGACGGAAGCCATCAAAATACTGAGAACCATGAAAACAGACAGTGCCACCGTTGTCCGTTCGATCTATGAGGATTCCTCCAAGGGAAACATGTGTGTGAACCCTATCCTTGCAGGGACCATCGGGGTGAAAAATAAAAACTCCATTCAGATATCCATAGGTCTGCTGAGTGATCTGTTCTTCATAAAGGATTATCAGGCAAACAACGGTACGCTGAATTTCAATGAAATTCTTTCAAAAACCAAAAAGATATGCAAACAGCCGGTAATTTCTGTAATGTTTGATGCCGTAGGAAACGTCCGTAAACCGGCATCAGCCGCACCTACCGATCCTGAAGCACAGTATCGGCTGGCCATGAGTCTTTTCCAGGACGGTAAATATGAGGAGTCTTTCAAATGGCTGAAACAGTCCGCAGATCAAGATTACGTAAAAGCCCAGAACAACCTCAGCATCTACTATCTGTTCGGCATAGGTACAGCGCAGGACAGCAAAGCGGCTCATGACATTCTCATCAAGGCCGTAAGCCGCGGCAACGCCAAGGCTCATTTCAACCTTGCCGCATTCAAGATGTTCGGCATAGGCTGTAAGGAAGACAATAAAAAGGCGCTTGAAATTCTGCATACCGCCGCCAAAATGGGAGAAAAAGCGGCCGCTGTTCAGCTCACCTACAATTATCTGAACGGCACCTGGTCCTCCAAGAATGAAGATGAAGCCTTTGAGGCTCTGATGCATATTCTGACGGACAGGTAACTGTTATGGGCGGATATCCGGTCAGGAGTGATTCCTGATGAGATATCTGCCGTTATCATGATTTTTTGCCGTTAAAGCTGATAATATGACCGCTTTAAGGTATAATACCTCGGGCTTCATGGTTTTTATGGTATTGCAGGAATGATTTTATGAAGATTTCAGTTGCAGTAATCACAATCAATCCGGACAGAGAGCATCTGAGCGACTGTCTTCATTCAATTGTCAGTCAGAGAGTGATTAAGGCAGATGAAATCCGTATCTATGACAGCTATGACGACAATTCGGTGTTCAGTATAGCCGAGTCCTACGGAGCCAGGGTAATCAAGTATCTGCCCAACAGTTCATCCGGGGCGAAATCCAAGATGAAGGAACCGGTCAAATACTTCAAAACCGAACTGGTTAAACAGATCGTATACGAAACCAGAGATGATGACATCCTGATTCTTCTCTCCGATGACTGCAGAATTGATCCGAGCGCCATCAGCGAACTTTTCAGATACTTCCTCAAGTATCAGGATCTGGCTCTTATCTACGGCCGCCAGCTCGCCGAACAGGACTGCAACTATCTTACAAAATACGTTCATAACATATTCTTCCCTATTACCAAGAGAGACCAGCCTCTGTGGCATCTCATGAAGATATACTGTTCCTTCAATTTTGTGGCCTACAGGGTAAAATTCATCAAGGAGGAAGGTGTTATGCCTTCAGCCGAAGTGAGTGAGGATATGTTTGACAACATCTACATGAGCGGAAAGCTGTCCGATAAAGGATACCGCACCATGTACAATCCGCTGGCCATCTGTCACCGCAAGAGAGAGCTCAACGTATTCTATGTGTACCAGTATGCCAGAGGTCTGTTCAGATTTCTGAAATCCAATGACTGGCTTACGGAAAAATGGTGGATGAGAAAAACGGATCTTGAAACCTTCTTCATCAATTTCAAAGACTATATCAGAAATTACAATTCCATTCCTTTCGTTTCTTTTTACGCCACCATCTGCTTCACCGCAGCCAAAATAGGCGAACTGCTGGCAGAAATCGATTATCAGCGTTCCATCAAACGTAAAACCATTAATGGCAAGGAACTGCTGGCGACCACCCTGTTTGACAAGGAAAACAAACTCTACAAGTAATCTCTGCAGAGTCCGTATTCAGTTTTGAATTATTTTCCATAACAGCTAAAAACCCGGGACTATAAAATCCCGGGTTTTTTCGTTATCGGATGTTCAGCTGATTATTCAATGTACTTGAAATCAATCTGCTTAATCTTTTCCTTCCATTCTGCAGGACCGGTAAGGTGAATGTTGTTACCCTGAGAGTCTACAGCAACGGTTACTGGCATATCCTTAACTTCAAATTCATGGATGGCTTCCATGCCGAGTTCAGGGAATGCAACCACTCTGGCCTTCTTGATAGCCTTTGATACCAAATAGGCGGCACCGCCAACGGCCATCAGATATACGGCACCGTGCTTCTTGATTGAATCGGTGGCCTGCTGACCGCGTTCTGACTTACCGATCATACCGATAAGACCGGTTTCTGACAGCATGGTTTCAACGAACTTGTCCATACGGGTAGAAGTTGTTGGACCTGCAGGTCCGATAACTTCATCACCTACGGCAGGAACAGGTCCTACGTAGTAGATAAACTTACCCTTGAAATCAACACCTTCAGGTAAAGGCTTGCCCTGCGCGATGAGGTCGCAGATACGCTTGTGGGCAGCATCACGGCCGGTCAGAATGGTACCGCTGATTAACAGGGTTTCACCAGTCTTCCAGGTTGCGATTTCTTCCTTGGTGATACCGTCAAGGTTTACTCTTCTTGCACCGTCTGCATTGCCGAGTTCAATATCAGGCCATTCATCGAGTGAAGGAGGAACAAGATTTACAGGACCGGTACCGTCAAGTTCAAAGTGAATATGACGTGATGCAGCACAGTTTGGAATGATTGCCACCGGCTTTGCCACGGCATGGGTAGGATAGCTCTTAACCTTAACGTCAAGAACGGTGGTCATGCCGCCGAGGCCCTGAGCACCGATACCGAGCTTGTTGATGCGATCGTAAAGTTCAAGACGAAGCTTTTCTTCTGAGGTTTCAGCACCCTTGGCAATAAGATCTTCGATATCGATAGGATCCATCAGGGCTTCCTTGGCGAGAACGGCAGCCTTTTCCATGGTACCGCCCACACCTACACCTAAAATTCCAGGAGGACACCAGCCGGCACCCATATGTGGAAGCTGTTCAAGAACCCAGTCTTCGATTGAGTCTGAAGGGTTAAGCATTACCAGCTTTGACTTGTTTTCTGATCCGCCGCCCTTGGAAGCGATGAGGATTTCAACCTTGTCACCAGGAATCATTGAAATATGAGTAATTGCAGGAGTGTTGTCCTTGGTGTTCACACGGGCACCGATTGGATCAACGAGCACACTCTTACGTAATGGATTTTCGGCACAGCAGTATGCTCTGCGGGTACCTTCGTTAACCATTTCTTCAACGGTCATATTGCCTTCAAAGGTAACATTCATACCGATGCGTACGAAACAGGTAACAATACCGGTATCCTGACATAAAGGACGGTGTCCGATAGCACACATCTTTGAGTTAACGAGAATCTGGGCAATGGCATTCTTTGCCGCAGGGTTCTGTTCCCTTTCATAAGCCTTCTTTAAGGATCTTACGAAATCAATCGGATGATAATAGGAAATATACTGCAGAGCGTCATAGATGGAATCTATAAAATCCTGCTGCTTGATTACGGTCATGTATGACTCCTTGTCAATATTAAGACTTAATATTTCAGACAAAAACAAAATGAAAATTTTTGCCGTTTATTATAGCACCTAGCAGGTGTTCACTCAACGGCAAAACCGGAACAGAACATAGACAAATCAATAAATTGCGCAACTAAAAAACAGTTTTGTGACCTGACAGGCGAATATCAGGTCTTTTTCCGGTGATAAAAAGACCTCCCGACTGAAAAACAAAGCAGTACGTCAGTTTCCGGACAGGACAAATAGCGGAATCATCATAACGGCCGGCACCTCCGCCGCTGGTTCTGCCTCCTCCATGTGAATGACCGCCGCCGGATCTGCCGGAACTGAGTCTGCCGTTTTCGTAGGTGACAGTTCTTACGGAAGAGCCGCGCGTCCTTATATCAGTATCGTCATTTCTCTTATCCTGCCGGAACCTACTGATAAACAGTCATCACAACTTATATAAATTACATATCAAGATGTATCTATATTTATCTGCATTTATTTCTTTTTAATAATCATGTGTTATTTTTGTAAATTAAATGTTATACTTATGTTATCTCCATCAAAAATATCAGCAGTCAGTAAAACAAATAAACACCAGATATGCACAACATCAGCCATTTCATTAACAGTTCGACAGAGTTTAAATTTTTCATTCAGGTATCAAAGTTTCTGTTTACCGCCCTCCTACTGTCATGTTCTGCAGGTACGGCAGAAGCTGAGCATGCCACACACATGCCGAAGCACGTAACGGAAGAAGTCATAACCAGATGCTCTCATGACTATACCGCCAACGGCTGTGCCTCAATGGGTGAAATTTTTGAGGAAGAAGGAAACGTCCACAAGGCACTGAATATCTACCGGATTCACTGCAACGCCAAAAAAGACGCGAATGCCTGTATTCTGGCGGCCGACGTGCTTGTTTCACAGAAACACGTAACTGAAGCTCTGGAACTCTACAGAAAAGCCTGCATGATGACGACCTCGGAGGAATACTGTGACAAGGCACTTGAAGCATACAGATCCAGCGGCTCGGAGAATTCCGCATTCAAGCTCAGCAAAGAGCTCTGTGAAAGCTACACTGACGGTTCTGAACTGAGCAGGTACTGCTATCTTACCGGAGAACACTATCTTAAGAAAAACAACCAGACCAGTGCAGAATACTACTACCTCAAGGGCTGCAATTTTCTGAACAGCAGTGATGAAATTCACCACTGCATCGATCAGGCCGTAAATCTTGAAAAAATGAAGCAGTTCAAGATCTCTGCCAAGCTCTATGAAATGAACTGTTTCAAGAATAACATCTACAGTTGCAGACGCGGCGGAGACGTATACGGAAAGGAAATGAACATTCCGACCAAGGAGCTTAATCTCAGAAAAAAATCCTGTGATCTGCAGAACGGCGACGACTGCTACAGAGCCTACGTTATCTACAGAAGCATCGAAGGGGATACCGACAACGCCGTCAAGTATCGCAGGAAGGCCTGCGAACTTGATTACAGGGAAGCCTGCACCGGAGAATAAACTTTAAAAAGACCTCCCAAGCGATCTTTCAAGATATAAAAATGGAGCCGTTAAGCTCCGTATCAGTTGACGTTCTTTATCGCCCAATCGATGGAGTGACCTTCATCTTCGAATTCCACTACGCTTGCCTCGATGCTGATCCATCTCTGATTCCATCATTTCCTTGATGGTTCCGACTAAAAGATCTCTGAGGGCAGCTTGTATATCAGCTGTGGTTTCAATGTTATATTCCTGAATAAGCTGCTGAATGATCTGACGTTTTCCCTCAGTCATTTGGATTCGGTGGACGGTCATCTTTTCTTTAACCATAATGAAAAACTCCTGATTATATAAGTTAAATTATATCTCAGGAGTTTTTACGACATTTTTAGCTATACGTAATTTACAGAGTTTGGTTCACACGTCCATGAGGACTATTTCTTTACTCTAATTCGATACCAGTCCTCTCTCTGATTCCCAACAATTCCGTGAAGATCCAAAACATTTCACTATAAAAGCGAAGCCGGAAACAGTATCTGTTATCCGGCTTTGTCTTTTCCTTATGAATGCAGACGCCAGAGATTACTTTGTCAGTAACAGCAGCGTATGGGCAAGCCCCACATGATCCATCATTCTGTGAACCTTGAAGCCAATCTTCTCCACCAAATTCACAAATTCGTCTGAGTGATAGAAACGGCTTACACCGTTGGCCATTGAACTGAAATACAGGCTGTTGGCTTCAATGACAAGACTTGCTATGTCGTTGGACTGCTTGTCGCCGAACACTTCACTGATGGCCACCATCGAATCTTCACTCATGGCATTGTAAACCATGGTAAGAATCTCCTCTATCTGATCCATGCTGAAGCAGTCCAGGAACTGACTCATCCACCACAGATCCCCCTGATTGGGAAGTTTGGCGGATTCCTCGAGAATATTTACCGGATAAGTATCGATTCTGTCTTCAAGACCGTGCTTCCGGATATTGTCTTTTGCCAGTTCACACTGCTGAGGCAGATCAATGATGGTAACTTTCGTATCCTTTGAATACTCGGCCACGGCCAGAGCGAATTTACCTGTGTTGCCGCCGATGTCGTTGATGTGACTGAAATTCTTTTCCTTGAAAACAAGAGGAAGCATCAGACTGAATACATTGTCCGAATAATAATGGTCAAAGCTGAACCAGGCCTTCCTCGCATTTTCCGGAAGTGAACTCAGGTAAGGATAGATGGTGCTGCATGATGAAGTGAACACCTTAAGCCCCTTCGGTGTTCCAGTCTGCAGTGATTCGGTAAGGTAACCGAGCCCCTCGTAACAGAGCTCTGAAGAGAAATCGAAATTGACATTGGTCATTCTGTCATTGGCAAGATAATGAATTATCTTGGTGGGACTGAAGGAATTGTCGTCATTTCTGATTACCAGATCCGCCGCCACTGCCAGATCAATCAGAACTGAAACAGCGTAATCATTCAGTCCGGAAATTTCACAGAGTTCCAGTTTGGTTACGGATTCATTTTTACTCATTTTGCCGAAATGGGACAGAAGCCCCTTTTTCTTCATGGCAGCAACGGCCTGAAAGATAAAAGGACTGACTGCCAGATACTGTGCAGTCTTCAGTGCATCAACGGCACTGATATCGTTATAGTTCTTTTGTGTCATTAGTTCTGGAATTCCTTCTTCTCAAAATTATTCTTATTATGTATTCAACGGTAAACACGGTTCCGATAAGGATATATGAAATGACGCCGTTATAAAGCATCCACACCTCATTGCTGCCCCACAGGGCTGTAGCCAGAGAGATCATTCCGTTAACTACAAAAAAGATGCACCAGGCTGCAGTCACTCTGCGACAGTACATCCTGAAAAAATCATCCCTGTCCTCCTCCTTCACGGTATAGGAGGCAATCTTTTCTATCACCGGAGTACGCCCGCCAGTCAGACTCGAAGCGAATACGGACAGGAAGCAGCCGTTAACCATCAGGGGATACAGCTTCACCGCCAGAAAATCCCCGCTCAGGAGAAATACCGCCGCCAGCAGAATATCAAGAACAAAAACCAGCACGGCCGTTTTTCCCGACATGCCGTTTCTGCCTGCCGACAGCAGATTGCCGAGTCCCAGGCATACCAGCATTACCGCAACGGTCACGGTGGCATTCTGTCTGATACCCCAATATACCGCAAAGGGAAAAATTACACCTAGCACCATGCAGCATATTTTAAAAATAATCACCGGTAATTTCAGTCTTTTCAAGTTTTTATTCCACGGCTTTAAAAATCAGGGAGGTATTCACCCCGCCGAATGCAAAATTATTGCTCATGACATAACGTACTTCCGCCATGCGGCCTTCTCCGGTGATAAAATCCAGGTTCCCGCACTGAGGATCCGGCTCGTTCAAATTAAGATTCGGAGCGAACCAGCCTTCACGCTGCATCAGTACACTGAGTTCAGCTTCCAGGGCCCCGGCCGCACCGAGGGTATGTCCCATGTAGCTCTTGAGGGTGGAAACGGGTACGCTGTTTCCGAAAATTCTGTATGTGGCAGAACCTTCAGCCGCATCCCCTGCCTGTGTTCCGGTTCCGTGAGCATTCACGTAACCGATGTCCCGGGCGTCAATTCCGGCACTCTGCAGAGCCATTCTCATGCATTTTTCCATATGCTCGCTGGACGGATTGGTTATATGGGTGGCGTCACAGTTGGTGGCAAATCCGACTACCTCGGCATATATGCGAGCCCCTCTGGCAACGGCGTGTTCATACTCTTCAAGAATCAGCGTGCCGGCACCTTCGCCCACCACTATACCGTCCCTGTGAACGTCAAAAGGCTTTGGAGTAAGCCAGGGTTCATCATTTACCTGAGTTGCGGCGAACATGGCGTCAAAAACACCTACGGTAAACGGACTGAGTTCCTCGGCACCGCCGGCAATCATGATTTTATGCGCCCCGCTCTTTATGCATTCATATGCATAACCTATACCCTGAGAACCGCTGGTACACGCCGTACTGGTGGCTATCACCCTGCCGTGAATCCCGAAAAATATAGCCAGATTTACGGCCACGGTATGCGGCATCATACTGACGTACGTGGTGGCATTGAGAGCCGTAACGTTCTTTTTATCCACGAAATCCGCGCAGTCCGCCATGGCGGTAAAGCTTCCTCCGGAGCTGCCGTAGGCAATACCGGCTGTACCGTCACCGAGTTCCGGAGAACCGGTAAGTCCGGCGTCTGCCAGAGCCTTTTCGGTTGCGGCCGCGGCAAGAATTCCCACACGCCCCATTGTTCTGGTCTTCTTTCTGGGATAGGCCGGCAGTTCAGTCTTTAC
The DNA here is from genome assembly GCF_000701925.1 of Ruminobacter sp. RM87. Taxonomy (NCBI): domain Bacteria; kingdom Pseudomonadati; phylum Pseudomonadota; class Gammaproteobacteria; order Aeromonadales; family Succinivibrionaceae; genus Ruminobacter; species Ruminobacter sp. RM87. Next base: position 120,146 of record NZ_JNKD01000001.1, read on the forward strand.
GGGAGCGGCCACATGACAGAGCATGCCGCTGTATTCCGAAAGCCCCTCCATAACCTCTACCCTGTTTTTCAGGGCGTGTAGCGAGGACATGCACTCTGAAGGTTCCGTTCCCAGCGGAGAGTACATTCCCATACCGGTTATCACCACTCTGGTCATTAGCACATTCCTCCGTTGATACTGATATTCTGACGGGTAATGTATCCTGCATCGTCAGAGAACAGGAAACCGATAAGAGCGGCCACCTCCTCAGTCTTTCCCAGTCGGTTCAGAGGGACCAGAGGAAGAGCATGTTCAATGACCTCTTCTGAAACCATTTTGGTTTCAATGATTCCCGGAGAAACTGAATTAACCGTAATCTTTCTTTTTCCAAGTTCCAGGGCTAGTGATTTGCAGGCGGCTATGATCCCCGCCTTTGAGGCGCTGTAGTTGGTCTGACCGCGGTTGCCCACCATGCCTGAAACTGAAGCGACGGCCACTATTCTTCCGCCGTTTCTCAGTCTTATCATCGGCATCAGCGTTGGCTGAACCACATTGTAGAATCCGTCCAGATTGGTGGTAAGAACCCTGTCCCAGGATTCTCCGCTCATCCCCGGCATCGGTCCGTCATCGGTAATACCGGCATTGCTGACCACGCCCCAGTAGGCTCCGTTCTTTTCGATGTCAGCCTCTATAAGATCTCTGGTACTCTGTCTGTCGGCCACGTCAAATCTTAAAATCACGTGTGATCCGTTCTCAGGTGTCTTCAGTTCCCTAATCAGTTTTTCCAGCTCACCCAGACCTCTTTCACTGTGGCAGTGGAGAGCCAGAGAAAAGCCCATGTCTGCAAGTTTTGCGGCCACGGCCTGTCCGATATCGGAACTGGCTCCTGAAATCAATACTCTTCTGTTCTTATCAGCCATGAATTGTCTGTTGTTCCTCAGCAGTAGATTATTCGTTAATTACCTTGTTCCAAAGACTGCGCCAGAGCCGTTACCATGCCGGAAACATCCCGGGGTAAAACGGACTGACCGTCGCATCTTCGCTTAAATCTTCAGTCAAACTAATGGATTGTATATGATTTAAGGCTCAGCCATAAAGAAAGTTATGCCTAAATTACAGTTTTCGTCATAATACTTACGCCCAATTGACCGTTTTGTTCATAAATCAGCCGGAAAAGTACTGCAGAAACGCTCCGCCACACACGTTTCCTACATGTGTGTCCCGTCGCATTTTCACGGCAGCGAACACAGATTTCAAAAATAATCTTGAGTTTCATGATAATTATGTATATAATTTAATCAGATTAGATATATTTATTATCTTTTCTATTAATGTGTATGTTTTTCCTTTATTCCACAGATTTAAATAGTAATTAAGGGGTTTCAATATGGATTATGCCATTCCGGGTGCCTCCGCACCGTACCGTGTTTTACCGAACCGCAGTCTGAACCCCGGCGCCGCAGGCCCTGATCCTGATACCGGCTGCCGTGTTCCCGTTCTGCTTGAACGTTACTGTCTCAATGTTCTTCTTGCCGTTTCCGCACTTACCGACTATCTTACCTCCGCTGACTTCGGCTTTCATGCAGCTCTTATTCCCGCTGCCGGTACCGAGGCCTTTGCAAAAATCAACCTCTGGCGTACCGAACATCATCTGCCCATGTATGTGCTTAAGCGTGTTAAGGTGAACAATGCCGTCTTTACCCTTATTGTTCTTAACGGGAAAAAATTCGGTTTTGACGGAACCGGCGCGTCCGCCTATGAGAAGCTTGCCGCTGGGGTTTTCAAAGACGCCGGCATTACCCGTTACGCATTTTTCCCGTGCCGCGGAGACTCTGCCGCCTGCTGTCCTCTTTCCTGTTCCCGCGGAGGAAAAAAATCCGCTCATGACAGAAATGTTCATGAGGCGGATCCTCTCGACTTCACCCTGGCTGACTGCGTAACAGCCGCAGCCGGAGCTGACGGAGAAATCTCCGGCTTCTGCAATGCCGGTAAAACCGTCAGGGAGATTTTCATGCTGAAGCTTCATGAAGACCTGAAAGAACTCGGTGCCTGGCATAATCAGCCGGCATACGGAAGCTTCAGGCCACGCGAGCTTTATCCTGACTCCGTCATGAAGGAACTGAAGTTTTCGGATAACCCCGTTAAAACTCTGTCCAATCACGTAAAATTCACCGACGGGAACTGCCGGGCTCCCGGAGTGCTGAAATTACTTACGCTTAAGGGCTGGAGATTTTATGCCTCCATCAAATGCTGTGATAAATATGAAGAGCTGATATCACATCCTGACTTCCGCAAACTTCTGGGTTTTGAACCGGTCTCTTTTGCGGGCTTCAATCCTGTCGCATACCGGGATCTCGAAGCTTATCTTCACGAATCATCATTATGTGCGCCAAACCTGTACCGGAAACTTGCTGAAAGCGACGTATACCGGAGTATGTTTGCCGAAAGTCTTGCCCGAAACTTTGCTGAATACTCCGGATGCCGGGAGACTGCGGCTGACGGTGAAAAGCGTTCCGGTATTTTTGCCAGTCACACGTTCAGGGCCGGTTTTAGCCTGACGCTTGACTCTTCATCCACCGATTCCGTAAATACCGGAAAGGAAGCGGAGGAAATCATGGATTTTCTGCATGTCACGAAGGATGAAGGCGGGATGAAGCTTTCCGGGACATACGACGGCACCCGGGACTGCACCCGTTTTCTTGCCGGGATACAGCCCTTCGGCCTTCCGGATTTCATCCGACTTGAGGAGTCCGTTCCTCACTACCGGAATCTGCATGCATGCTTCTTTCTGGTACATAAACTCGCCCTGCTTCTGAATGCCGAAAATTTTGTATTCGAATTCGATTCTCCGTTTAAGGGAGGAACCGTCACCGCCGTGTACGGAAAAACCGGCTGCTCTGATGACGAGGCTCTTAATCTTATGGAAAAGGGGATTGTTTTCCGGTGCATGACCTCTCCTCTTGTATGCGGAGGAACCCATGCAGGCATTGTCTACCGGCTGTCCGGAAGCTTTGACCGCGTCACCGTGCTTAAGGAAGAGTACTGAAACCGTTCATGATTAAAACCCTCTGCGGTTTAAATTCCCCGTGCAGATAAGCAGGAATCGGAAAGGACATAAGACATTATGTCCTTTCCTTTCGGTCAACTGCAGCCGGGAACCCCAGCTCTGAAAAAACTAAAATTACCAAACTCAAGCTAACGTGATATACTTTGCAGAACATTTTGATACGGAGTCAGGTCTGAGACAACAAAAACCAGAAACATGCCGGACCGTTCACGGACTCCCTGTAACTAAGGAAATTTATGATTTACTGTGTGGATCTTGACGGCACCTTAATCAGCAATGACATGTCCGTTACTTCATTTTTTGAAACCATTCTGAAAAAACCCCAGCTTATTCCGGCCTGTTACAGATGGCATCACGAAGGCGGCAGAGCCAGACTTAAATACAACATCGGGGAAATATACAATGTTGACATCAGCCGTCTGAAGTTCAATCTGGAACTTATAGACTACCTGAAGGAACTTGCTGAAAATCCGGACAACTCCATCTACCTCGTATCCGGAAGCACCCAGAGCATTGTCAGCAAAATCGCTTCATACTTCAGCTTTTTCAAGGAAGGCTTCGGTTCTTCAATCGATGTGAACCTTACCGGCAAAAACAAGCTGGCGCTTATAAAAAAATACTTCGGTGACAGTGACGTATGCTACATCGGCAACGCCAGAGTTGATCTGAAGGTATGGGAAGGAACCCACAGCGGTATTGTGGTAAGCAACTGCGGTTCCTTCATCAGCAGTGCCAAGAAGGTAACCAGAATCGAAAAGGTGTTCAAAGGCAGATTTGCCCATCTTAATCAGGAAGACATCAGTAATAAAGGCTGATTACCGATACAGGCCTGCTATTACATGAAAAAGCCGGTGTTAATCCGCCGGCTTTAAACATAATCATCTGAAAGCTTCAACATGTCGCGGCAGTCTGACGCTTACTTTTCAAAAAGTCGGCTGACATAGCCGTCATCAGGTTTCATAACCGTTATTCTGGCCTCAGTGAGTCTGTTTCCGGTTTCGGCACTGCAGACACAGGCTTCAGCCATGCATACCCCTGAACTGTCCTCATAGGAGATCTTTACGCGGGAACTGAGCTTCATTCCCTTTACGATAGGCTCCTTCGCCATGATTTTCATTTTACGGATTGAGAGAATAAAACCTATTTTGAAGTTTCTGCCGTTTATTCCGTCCTCGGCAATCATCAGTGCGGCGACAGTCTGAGCCATGGTTTCGGTAAGAGATACCGGAGGCATCACACCGTCCTTTTCGGAGTAGCCGACACACGGTCTCATTCCCGCGGTAAATTCGCACACAATGGTTCTTGCTCCGATATCAACGCTTTCCACACGATCAATGAAACGCATCGGTTCCTTCTGCGGAAGCCTCTCGATTACCCAATCGTATTCAGAGGAGGTAAGATTATCTAACATCTGACTGCTCACTGTCGTATTTTCCGAAAATCAAAGAAATATTGTTGCCGCCGAAAGCGAAATTATTGGACATAATCACCGGTTTTTGGAGATCTTCCGGTTCCTTTACCAGATGAATGTCATCAAATTCATGACTAGGCATATGGCTGAGATAGCCTATGGCCGGAAGTTTCATGCCGTATCTGAATATCAGGTAGGCAATATAGGCCTCAACCACGCCTGCCGCTCCGAGTGTATGTCCGGTAAGATGTTTGGTTCCCGATACAGGCACCCTGTCTCCGAACACGTCACGAATAACCTTGTGCTCCATGGCATCGTTAAGAACCGTGCCGGTGGCATGAAGATTCACGTATCCTATATCCTCCGGGCTGAGTCCGGCATCCATCAGAGCCAGTCTGATGGCGGTCTTGGCGCCGTGACCTTCAGGTTCCGGTGCGGAAATATGATAGCCGTCGGTACTTGAGCCGGTTCCCAGAAGTTTCATCACATATCCGCTTTTAAGAGGTTCTCTGGTAAGGATGGTTATGCCCACGCCTTCACCGATATTGATGCCTGCACGGTCATCACACAGGGGATGACACCTGCCGATATCAAGAGCACCCAGGGCAAAGAAACCGCTGACCGTGATTTTGCTCAGAGTGTCACAGGCCCCGACAAGTACGGCATCGCAGGCCCCGGATTCGAGAAGGGCTCTGGCGCTTACAAACGCCCTGCCGCCTGATGAGCAGGCTGTGGCAATGGAATAGCTCGGACCGGTAATAGCCAGTCTGTCGCTTATAAAAGCGGAGATGTTGCCGATTTCGGAAACTCTCGGATCGTATTTAAGTTCACCATTTTTTTCACATTCGGCGCTCAGAACCTCGTTTTCCACATCGGTAATCGCTGAAGTGCTGGTGCCTATAACCGCACCAATGCGGTCAGGTGAATAGCGTTCCATCATTTCATCGATAAGAGGTCTGATATCATTCAGACATTCATTCAGCAGACGGTTGGCTCTGCAGTCATGTCTGTTCAGCGGATCGGGATAAAGAGGGATTTCCGCAAGATAAGCCTTCTGCCCGCCCGGCAGAAAACCAACACGTTCCCTAAGACAGATATCCGTACCTTCGGAAAGATTCTTCACGGATTCTTCTTCAGTTAATCCAAGTGCACTTTTGCAGGCAAAGCCGTTTATGTAAATCATGATTTTATTCTTAATCTGTATTATTCACGTACATACAAACCGGGACACGGACATTCCGAAGTCCCGGTCGGTAATCCCGACAACTCATACAATTATACATTAACTTAAAAGTTATGCCTGCAAACATTGATGTCAATTCGTCAGATTTATGACGTAATCATGCCGATTCCGACAGTTTAACGGTCCGTGCCTGCTGTTTTTTCAGCATCAGGGCTGTAATCGGAATTACCGCAAGTCCCCAGAAAATCACTGCCCCCATATTAACTACCGCCGGCATGTCTGAAAGCATCAGCAGGCCGCAGGAAACCTCGGTGGAAATCCATGCAAGCGAAAGCGTGGCCAGAGTATTGTCCGAGGAATCCTCCTTCATGTTCCTGATAAACACGCAGTAGTCCGCTCCAAGACCGGTAACCACGAAAAGCGCCACGGTGGTGAACAGATTAAAGCTTCCGGTAATACAGTAATCGGCAATGATTCCCGCCCCGAGTCCGGTGGTAAGAGGCAGTACTGCAGAAGTGACAATTCCAGTTCTCAGGACAAGGGCTCCGGCGGCAAAAATCAGCACCAGTGCAATGAGGAGCATTCTGTTCAGCTCCTGTCTGTAGACTCCGAAAGCCTCAGACCAGTCCTTCCGCCTGTCCAGGGAAGAAAAGCCTCTGAATGACCTTATTTTCTGAATAAGCCCGGCGTTATGGGAATTGGCACGGACAAGCACCGACTTTTCACCCGTCATAAAATCCGAAAACAGGGGCATATCGGTCACTTTAAAGGTTGTCGCCCCGTCGGGACTGACCTCTCCGTCATCAAGGATGAATCCCTGTTCCGCGTAAACATCCTTAAGTGCCGGATACAGTGTTCTGTAGTTTTCAATGCTTGAACGCTGCGCCCTTTCAGAAGGAACCTTGAGACACGGAGCCTCCAGGGCCATGCGTTCATCGGAAGCGAGAGTCAGCAGAAAATCCTCGCAGGACTCCATGGCGTTCTCAAGAGAGTCACCGTCAAGAATAAACCACAGACTGCCGTCATCCCCGTTGACCGTTCTGTTTATTTCCATATCCATTTCGGCAAGTTCCGTCTGGTTCTGACGAAGAGAAGCGACGTCATCATCGGCTCCGGACACAAACATGAGACAGCAGGCCGCAGTCACGGTAAGCAGAGCCGTGGCGGCAGAAACGGAACGGGGAATTTTTACCAGCCACCGGCGACAGATAGCCAGCACGTTTAATGACGACGAGGATGCAGAAATACTGCGCAGCCTGCTCAGACTCAGGCAGTAGCAGGACAGCAGAAAGGTTCCGGTAAGCACTACGGAGGCAAACACGCCGAGTTCCCTGAGGACATTTAGCCCCGTAAACGAGGTTACCCCGTAGGCAAGTACGCTGGTAATGAGACTCAGTGTTAACGGGAGTCCCAGTTTTTTTGTGATTTCAGCCGGACTTTCCCCGGGCTGATGCGCGCGCCTTACCAGCACATGAAGAATATAGTCAAAGGAAATACCGGCCAGTGAGGCGCCTATGGCGATGGTTATCACGTGCATGCTGCCGAAAACCGTAATGACGGTACCGAAGGCGCTGAACATGGCAAGCGAAAGAACCGCCACAGCGGAAACAAGAGGTTTAACGGATCGGAAGAAAAAGAGAAGCAGAATCACCAGCATGATTCCGGAACCGATACTGATTTTACTGATGTCGTTTTCCGAAGACGAGGCCGCCTCCTCGGCAAAGAAAAAAGCTCCGGTATAAAGAAAATCAATTTTCCGGGACTGCAGATTTCTTTTAAGTTTTCTGCAGAAATCAAAGAGTCCGGACTTCTGGGAGGTGCTGAGATCCGATGCGGAAAGAGAAGCGCTTATGACATAGTTTCTGCGGTTTCCGCCGTCGGTAACGAAAGCAAAACCTGAAGGATCAAGACTGTATCTTCCAGCAGTCTGTCTGCCAAGATAATGGCGCATGGTGAAAAACGGATCATTGCGGATTTCCTTTTCGGTGGCACCTCCGAACGGGCTGTACAGTACACTGAGAACCTCCTCCCTGAGTTTTTCGGGATCCGGTCTTCCCCAGGTAAGATAGTCGTCAGCACCGAGAGCATATCTGTGTGCAAAAAGCAGACTGCCGGTTTTTTCCATGTCGGCAAAATTTCTGACTCTGACAAAATCAAATGCGTTCAATTCTGCGGTAAATTCCTGCAGGGTCTGTTTCATGACGGATCCAGAGACTTCTGTCTCTCCGTCAGCCCTGAATACAAAAAGAAGCTCCCGGGAAAGCTTTTCCGTAAAATATGCGGATGATTCACCGTTCTGAGTCAGATGCGGAAGCAGATAACCGATATCCGTGCTGATGATGCCGCTCCCCTTCTGCAGAAATACCGCAGTTCCGGTAATTATCGGAATCATCAGAAGTAAAAGAACCGCCAGTGCCTTTATTTTATCTCTCATGCTGAATTTCTTAATGTGTATCAACGCCGTCATTTTCTCAGAAAATGAGGATTACCGGGAAAAAGAACTTTATCTGAAGCTGCAGAAATCCTTTATGCCGGCAGCCTTCGGAGAATCGGACTGCTGTCCGGAAAACACCATGCCGGTATAGCTGTTTCCGTGTTCCATAATGGTGATGCCGCTCAGCATGTCATGTTTTCGTTCCAGCTTTATACGGTAAATAACTCCAGCGATCTGTCTGTCCTTAGGCTGCAGATATATTACCGATATTCCGTCTTCTCCTCTGCCGCCGCTTACCACGTCAAAGCTGTCGGTTACCTCCCTGGATCTGCCGTTAACCCCGCTGTTAAGCACCGCAAGAAGAATGCTGTTGAACATACCGTTCTGATCCCCTGACACTGATTTTGAGGAACCGTCCGCCTGAAATTCGGTTACCCCGTCATCATCAAAGAGCCAGGCTCTTCTGAAAGGAGTCAGCATCTTCCAGCAGAGTCCTTCCGAAGAAGAAAAAAGCATGCTGCCGGTGGATTTCAGAGTTCTCTCAGACTCAGCCATGAATCTGGTCTGCTCAAAATCACTTATTACGGAATCATGCTTCAGGCTCCCGAAAAATTCTGCCGCGGCTTCGGCTGATGACGGAAACCCTCCGGACAGGGATTCATTTTTTTCTGAAGAGGTCTCGGCTGCCGAAACGCCGTGCAGCGTTAAGGACACCAGAACCGCAGAAGCCGCCAATGATCTGAAAAACACCTTCATTTATTCTTTTACCTCCGTTTCACCGCCGCAGTTATGCTCCGGCTTTTTCAGAAACGCCGGGAAGAGCCTCAACGGCATTTACAAAGCCCTGAGGCATGAAAAAGCTCAGCTCGTTGCCGGATGCCGGCAGGCACACCTGAACGGTTTTTGCCTTTACGCAGATTTCACCGTCACGGATGATTTCAAAGGAATGAACCAGCCTGTTGACGTATTCATCAAGATAGACCACAACCGTAAATTCATCACCGAGTCTCAGAGAGTGAAGATATTTCATGCGTTCATCAACTATCGGAAAGAAATTTCCGTCGTCGCGAATCCGGCGGTAGCCGTATCCGATAAAATCAAGAAACTCACCTCTGGCCACTTCAAGATATTTCAGATAATTGCCGTGCCATACCACCCCCATGGGATCACAGTCGTAAAACTGCACTTTCTGATGTGATTCAAATGTATACAGATGGCTCATTCGCTGCCGCTCCAGAAATCATAAAAATTAAACCATTCATAGGGATACCTGTACAGAATCTTTTCCAGCTCGGAGGCATATTCCTGTGCATACCGCTGAATTGACTGTTCACGGTTCTTTCTGTCCAGTTTTACGGATCCCCATTCATGACAGTAAACCTTGATGCCACTGCCGTCAGTCAATCCTAACATAATACACACCGGAATTTTAAGAATTGATGCCAGAATCCACGGTCCCTGCGGAAGTTTTGCCTTTTTTCCCAGAAAATCCACCTCAACGGAACGGGTAGACTCATCAATAAGACGATCTCCCATTATGGCAACCCACTCTCCCCGGGAGGTTCTGTCGGCAAGCTCCACGGACAGCGAAGGCCCGATGTCTGTGGTACTGATGATATTGAGTGAACTGTCCTTATTGAGACTTCTGAGGTAGTTCATGAACACCGAACTGTTTTCGGCATGCATCAGAACATTTACGGTCTTTTTTATTTTCAGGGTATTGAAGGCTCTGAGTACCTCAAGGTTGCCGATATGAGCCCCCATCACCAGAACTCCGCCGCCTTCCTTCGCCCTGGCAAGAGATCTCTGCAGACCGCCGTCAATTTCTCCCAATTCCCCGAAATCCGTCTGACCGGACCATGATACTATCTTTCCGATGACGGCCCTGCAGAATGAATAGATGTGCCGGCGGGAGCTCAGTCTGCCGAGCCTGATTCCTCTGCCGGAGGCTGAACGGCTCAGAAGCTCAAGATATTCTCCGGATATTCTTCTGACTCTTCCGTTGAACAGAAAGATAATCCATGAGGCGCACCAGGCGATAAAGTAAACCGCTTTTTTACCGCCGATGCGATAAATAAACAGCAGAACATTCATCCCGAAAGGAGAAGTGCTTTCACGCTGTTTTCGCCATGATGCGGGACTGCCCATTACTATACGTAACCTCTCTTTCTGATGGCCGGATAATGGAACACCTTCTCCATACACAGTCTGGTATGCATCATGGAGATGCGCAGGTTGTCGGAAAATCCTCGGAAGTTGCTGCAGGTGCCGGGAGAATATTTCACATTCACAGGAACTTCAAGGAAATCAACTCCGGACCAGTACATGCGCACGAAAATATCCGTGTCAAAGTCCATTCGTCTGCCGACATGTCTGGAATGCATAATGCCGAGAGCCTGTTCCAGGGGATAGAGACGCATGCCGCACATGGTATCAACAATTCTGCATTTGCCGAGTTCCACGCAGACCCACAGATGCGTCATGTATCTTCCGAGCCTGCGGCAGGTCGGAACGGAGTGATCGTATACAGGAGTTCCGTTTATCATTTTTTCAGGATTCTGAGCTCCGAGACTCAGAAACGTCGGTATATCCTCAAGATCATGCTGTCCGTCCGCATCAATCTGAAGCACGTGGGTAAAACCGAGCTCCCTGGCCTTTTTGAAGCCGCTGAATACCGCAGCCCCCTTTCCCATGTTGATCTCATGCCTTACCAGCACCTGATTCATCAGGGCAACCTGTTCCCTCAGCTTTGAGGCCTTCGGTTCTCTGTTGCCATCGTCCACCACAATTATTTTTACTCCGTAGTGCAGAAGGTCAGGCAGAATTCTTATAAGGGGTTCCACATGTCTGTAGCATGGAACCACAAGGCACGGTTTGAAATCAGGCACGACGTTCTTCTCTTCCACAACATTCAGGGGAGCCCTTTCCTGCGGCTGACGATAGTTGCTGTATCTCATAGTTAACCAACTCTCTTTGTATTTTTGTTTACTAAATTTCTAAACTGATATTAAAACCGCATATTTAAACACAGGTTCTATAATATATCAGAAAGATCTGTTCAAACTCTTAACCTATGTAACATATTTCAGCATCCGATGACTGAAATTCACTCATTCTGAATGTTTTTTCGTAATCCTCCCCGTCTTATTCAGACTGATGCGTTTTTCCGTGCACACCGCATAACCTGGAACAAATCAGGTCACCTGTTTGGAATTATCGCCATGCTCATATATAATGCACACGAAAAAATTTTTTGTTCTGGCTTAACGCAGTTTATCTGCTGCAGATTTGGAAATAATCATGAATGATTTTATAAAATCAACTGCAGAATTCATACAGGCCGCGGATGACTTCATATGGGGTCTTCCCATGCTGGTTCTTCTGCTCGGCGTCGGTATTTTTCTGACAGTAAATCTGAAGCTTCTCCAGGTGTTTCACCTGCCGAATGCGATAAAACTTCTCTTCACTCCTCATAAGGAACATCATTCCAAAAAAGGAGACGTTACCAGTTTTGCCGCCCTGTGTACTGCACTTGCTGCCACCATCGGTACCGGCAACATTGTCGGCGTGGCCACCGCTGTCGGAATCGGCGGTCCCGGAGCTCTGTTCTGGATGTTTGTCGCCGCATTTTTCGGTATGGCCACCAAATACGCCGAATGTCTTCTGGCGGTAAAATTCAGGGAACAGGATTCCCGCGGTCACTTCGTCGGGGGACCGATGTTCTACATCAGAAACGGCATAGGATCCAGTCATCCGAAAACCGCAAAGATTCTGGCGGTAATGTTTGCGGTCTTCGGTATTGTTGCCGGCTGTATGGGTATCGGTACATACACTCAGATAAACTCAGTGGTTGAAGCCGCAAACCAGCTCAGCTTTGACAGACTCTACGTAACCATTATCATCACGATTCTGACAATCATCATCACCTACGGCGGACTCAGAACGATTTCCAAAACCGCTCAGAAGGTCGTTCCTTTCATGGGAATCATCTACATAATCACCTGTGTACTGGTAATCCTTCTCAATCTGGAAAAGATTCCTGAATCCCTGTATCTGATTATAAGTTCGGCATTTGCTCCTACTCAGGCCATCGGCGGTTTTGCCGGAGCAACCATCATGATGGCAATGCAGAAAGGCGTGGCCAGAGGCATCTTCTCAAATGAAGCAGGTCTCGGTTCCGCTCCTATCGCCGCCGCTTCCGCCAAAACGAATTCTCCTGTTGAGCAGGGGCTGATATCCATGACGGGAACCTTTATCGATACCATCATCATCTGTATGCTCACAGGTCTTACCCTGGTAATAACCGGAGTCTGGACTTCAGACAAAACCGGTGTTGCCATGACCACCCTGGCATTCCAGGGAGCTCTCGGCAATGAAATCGGCCTGTACGTGGTAAATATCTGTCTGATTCTTTTCGCCTTCACCACCATCATCGGCTGGAATTTCTATGCTGAACGATGCGTGATATTCCTGTTCGGAGTAAAGGGAATCAGACCGTTCAAGATACTGTATATTCTGCTGGTAGCCTCATACATTCTGATTGTGCTTTTTGTCGATATGAACAATGTTGCCGAAAACACGGCCATCAATGCCATCTGGACCATTGCCGATATTGCCAACGGACTTATGGCCTTCCCTAACCTTGTGGCTCTGTTCATGCTGAGAAAGGTTATTTTCGAGGAAACCAGAAAATTCTTTTCGGGTAAAAAGGATGCAGTGAAACTTCAGAATTAAAGATATGCCTTCAGGTTACCTTTAATCAGAATTTATGACACATACTGAAAAAAGAGTCTGCCGCGGCAGACTCTTTTTATCTTTAGAATAAAATCACGGAATGATTATCTTCCGCCAGGGAATGAAGGCGGTTCACCGCCGCCGGCTCCCGGTCCGAAAGATCCGCCGCCCTGAGACAGAGAAGTATAGACATGGGTTGAATCATTGGTGGTTACGGAACCGGTTAGAGAGCCTCCGCTTACTGAAGGCATTACGGTATACAGGCCTCTGAACTCTGTTCCACCGCTTACGGTCACTCCTGAATATACGCCATAGGTATCCGCAGCGGCAAGATTTGGAGAGGACACCGTTGCCAGACTGTATGAAGTTGAAGGAAGCTTAAACACAAACACAGGATTGTCTGAGGAGTCCCTGATTGCCATAACGGTATTCTGACTGCCGAGATAGCTTGAACCGATTACAAAGGTATTCTGAGTTGTGGTTGAAGAACCGGTGCTTGCATACTCATGGTTTGAACCGCTGATGCCGACAGCCAGACCGCCGGTAAATGTCAGCTTTCCGTCACAGTCAAAACCGTCTTCACTGCCCGTGGTGGCCACGCTTACTATAACACCGCCGGAAATGTTGATGTCTCCGTTGGAGTCAATGGCATCCGCACTGGAAGCATTAAGATAGAGACTGCCTCCGCTGATGTTTATATAGGCGGAGCCGTCACGACTTGCATTGAGAGCGTCATCCGTAGTATTGATGTTGAAAGTACCGCCTGAGATTTCCAAACCGAGTTTGCCTTCAATCCCTTCAGGTGAACATTTTTCAGCTTCAGTGGTGAGAATACCGTCTTCGTCATAATATGAAACTGTATTCTGGCTTCTGTCTGAATCAATAACCTGACCGCTGGTGGTGATATTGAAGGTACCTCCGGAAATCTTTACTACCGGACTCGGATCGTCGGTGGTTTCGGTTGTTTCTGCATCATCTTCGATATCCCATTTGGCACTTATGGCCTTGCCGACGGTAGTAATGTTTACGACACCGTCAACAAAGTTCATACCGCCAAGACCTGCACCGTCCTCACTTTCATCGCCTGATACGATAATGCCGCGACTCTGCTTATTGGTATGATTGCCTACACCTTCAATGTTAATGGTTCCGCCGAACATGTCAAAGCCGTTCTTACTCTGCAGACCGTTGCGGCCGCTGTTCTTTACACCTATCTGACCGCCGTACACGTAAAGTCTGTTCTTGGCATAAACACCGTGCTTGTAAGCCGTGCTGATATTCAGGATACCGTCACCGCTGATACGGAAAATTCCCTTGGTACTGATAACACCGTTATCGTCTGAACCGAGAGCCCATTTCTGAGTCATGGATGCCTCGCTGACGTCAACGGATGAATCAACGGATGAATCATAATAGTCAGTACCGTTTGCCTTACTGTATCCTATACCGAAAATACGTCCGTCTGTCAGGTAATTGGTGCCTTTGAGAATTACATATGCGGTGGCAGTCTTGGGTCCGACTACAACGGCAGGATTATTGCCGCTGGTAATATCCACCCCGTTAAGTTCCACGCCTACGGAAGCATTCTTTTTGGCTGTTATGTCAACGGTACCTTTTGTCAGGGTACCTGAAAGAACAAATTTAATGCTGTCTGAAGTACCGGAGGCATCAACTGTAATATAACCTTTACCGTCTCTTACTATTGAAACACCGTCTATGACGGCAGTTTCAGTTCCCTTGAGAATTGAACTGAATTCTGAATTATCGGTTGAGAAAGTCAGATCACTGAGATTTATATAGATGGTATCACTGAATGCCGGTAAGGATTCATCTGTGGCATTATTACCGTAATCTCCGGTATAGCCGGAAAAGAGATCCGCTTTAACAGCCGGTGTACCGTAGGAACTCAAATCCTCATCATCAGCATCGGAATCATCACTGCCAGATTCATCTCCGTCGGAATCTCCGCTGTCAGAATCACCACTGCCAGAATCTCCGCTGTCAGAATCATCACTGCCGGAATCATCACTGCCGGACGAACCCCCCCCTGAAGATCCGCCTTCCCCGGAAGAATCATCGCCGGAATCATCCCCGCCGGACGAACCGCCTCCTGAAGAGCCGCCATCTCCGGAAGAATCATCGCCGGATGCTCCGCCTTCAGATGAACCGTCATCTCCTGAGGAATCACCATCAGACGAGCCGTCATTACCTGATGAACCTGAATCATCGCCAATGGAAATTTCCGTACCATCAGAACTTGCGGATGCTCCGCAACCTGTCAGAGAAGCTGTAAGTGAAGCAGAAATAATTACAGCTAATAGAGATTTTTGAAAACTCTCAAGATTTATCATCTTATAATCCTCAGTTAAAATATATACTGCTGACTGCGATTATTAATCCTGAATTTAACTTTTATGCTTATTTGATTATTATTATTAGTATTTTATTATTTTTAACATCTGCTTTTGCCGAACACAGCACACACAGTGTTTAACGAATTCAATGATATTTCCAGTTACCTTAAAATATACAATTCATTAACATGCTAATTGTAACCAATGATTGACTGGTTTTCCTGTATTAATTTTATACATTTTAAATAATTGTTAGTTTTATCATAAAAAAACTTGAACACGAAGCAGACACAGTGTGTATTTTTTATATTATTTAATATCATTGTCATATAAAATCAAGATAAAACAAGAAAATACTGAAATGTCTTATTATGTATTTCCTCAGAACTAATTTAGCCGATTGACCGCTGTTCTGTTTCTGTGCCTTCACTTGAACAGAACAGGATTTCCGGAAAGAAACATAATCCGTTGTCGTAAACTGATTTTTCTTTTTTTCCATAAATCAGTTTACGACAACGGATTATGTTTTTCTTAACATGGACGGTTCCGTGAATGATAAAGATCCTGAAGTTCTTTGGAAATCACTTCTCCAGTTCTTTCAGTTTTAACTCATCTTCAGATAATTCCTCACGCAGTGTCTCTAACTGCTTTTTTATTTCCGGAATTCTGCCTTTCAGATAGATGCGATGATAGTCATCACGTTCGGCACGTAATCTGTCATAATTTTCCTGTTCTTCCGCCAGCGATTTATTTACATTTATCAGTTCATGTTCCGCCTCTTCTGAAAACTGACGTAATTTCTTATTAAAGTCATAAATTTCTTCATAAGATGATTTCAAAAAAGCAATTAATTCAGAAAAATAATCAGCAGACAGATGATGTTCTTCAAGCTTTTTAAATCCCTTAGTAATCCTTATAAGTTCATCATTCTGGGTATTACCTTTGACTGTCATTCTATACATAGCAATTTGATTTTTCACACGTGATTTGAAGATTTGAATTCTCTTATCAATAATGCCGCACATTCTTTTGTTTGCGGATCTGTACTCGTGCAGGAACCAGCAGCTATTATTATCCAGCAATCCGTAAGCACGAGCTTCATATGCAAAAGAAATCGAACTGGTATAAATATCATCAATATCATGAACAATTTTCTGTAATTTCTTATGCTTTTTTACAATTTCATACCAGACACCGACAGTTTTCCTGGCAATTTCAGCACTTTCCTTACCAGTGGCCAGAGCCTTGCACAGGCTAGATTCAGCAGCTGTCAGTTCTCTGATTCGATCTGAAGTTTCCTGATTGTTTTCTGCATTATTCACATCACCCATCGCATATTCTCCTTATTTTCTTAATAACTGTTTCACATAATCGTATGACGTCTGTATAAACTGATGTTTTATCATCATGTTTTAATATTAGCACATATCAGACATATTTGCTATATTTTAATTACATATTCAATGTTTTTATTGACATAACACCATACAAATGTATACTAAAAACATATTTAACCCACATAAAGCAAATATTTTAAAACAATATGCACCAACAGACATCATTAAGAATTTACACTGTTCAAGCATTAAACGGAACTAATGCCTTCAACTGAATTCCGTCATAAAAATATAAAAGGAAGTAATTTTATGAATTCGAAAGATAATTATGAGACTTTTTCAGCCTCTCAGATTGAAATGACCCTGACTCTTGCTCTTGATAAACCTCAGCGTTTCGCAGGATGTTACTATGCCAGAATGAATCCGGTTCTGTACCGCATGTCGACACTCGTTCCTCTGCCATGCTGTAAAATTGCCCCGTGTGTAAAGGATGCCATGAGCATTTTTCTGAAAAACTCCTTTAACGATGTCGAAGAATACTATTCAGAATATGAAAAGGAACTGGATGATAAATACAGTGAAAAAGGATTACCTCAGGATGGATACACTTCTCTGAAATTCACCAATGAGAAGGAATTTACTCTGCTTGTCGACAATCCTTATGCACTCAGATTAGCCAGACTGATCGTACGTTACGACAATCTGCTGAAGAAACTGGATTTCTACTGGCTTTCAGGTTTTATGGGAGATGCTGAACGCCTTACTCAGACAATACTGCTGAATAATAAAATTAAAACATTCAGACATTCCATTGGCCATATTAACAAAGCGCTTTGCACCAAAAAATATAAAAGCCTCGGTTTCGGCGGTGAAGACGAACTTACGCGTGACGAAATAGTCGCAGCCCTGCACGAAAAAAGCGACTATCCTGATACGGAATTTAAAGCCTCGGCGGCCTAGTTCTTGTCAAAGAGAAGATGAAGCAAATCATTGGTTGATACGGTAACATGTTTTACGGAAACCACCACCGCTTCAACATCTTCAGTTTTATTAACGGAAACAGCGGCGTATCTGTCATTCAGAGGTTTTATCAGGAAGCCGCTGTTTTTCTGTTCCAGAATTCCGAAATCACCGGTTCTGGTTTTTACGATTTTTCCGGTTATATCTTTCAAATCAAAGCGGTTGTCGTCATTGAGATACATAAGTTCTATGAGATCATCGGGGTAAATGGACAATTTAGCCAGATTGGCATCACTTGCTATCATTGAATAATTCTGAGGGAAAACCTCATCCTGTAAATCAAAGCTTTCCTTAAGAATATCCAGAACATATTTCATGTAATTATTTCTGGAATCATTGTTTCTGCTGTTAAACAGGAGAAACGCTCTGCGATCAAAAAGTTCGTTCTGAGACAGACTTCTTTCACCAGACTCTTCGCCCCCGACTCCTCCGAAAAACTCTATTTTCAGATTGAAAAGATTGGCAAGCTTTCTGGCAATTGCAGGACTTATCGGACTCTTTCCTCCTGTCAGACGGTAATAATGTCCAAGTGAAATGCCTATGGCCCTGCTCACTTCCTTGGCCGTAACATTACAGATTTTATTGAGAATTTCTAATTTTTTAGGTATCGGTGCCGCCAGAAGAAGACTTATTTCGTCTTCAGTGTACTTTTTATTGATTACCAGAGTATCAGAATTCTTAAAAGATGAATAATCACTGTAAATTTGACTTTTGCTCATTTATTTTTCTCTATCCAATAATATTCAGGTGTCTGTCGGCATAAATGCTGAAACCGATGCGCCTGACTGAATGTTACAGCCCGGTGTTCATCAGTTATCACTGACATAGATTATAAACAAATCCTGCAATTATTTAAAACACTGATGCAAATAGTTGTCGCCTCGAACAAATTAGAATTCACAAAAGTCTGTCAGAATGAGAAAAAGCAGCATCAAAATGAGAAGAACAACCCTCAAACGAGGGTTGTTCAGCGCAGTGACATCTTTACAGATTATCTGTCATTCCTGCCATGACATCAGATTTTAGTCTTAACACATAACTGCATTCTTCTTCAGAAAGGCGACCGGCAAATGCATGCAGCAGGGCAGCATCAACAGGATCACTGTCATAGGAATATGCAACCGTCAGTGTTGCCCATCTCACTAATGTTCTGGTACTCATAGGTACGGACATATAAATATGATTAGGCATCGGATCAAGGTGCGATTTTCTGATTTCAGAAGCCACCTTTACCATATCAGACAACAGACCCGCATCAAGTTCAGGTGCCACCAGTTCAAGAAGTTTCAGTTCTTCGTCATGTGACATGTAATCACATCTGATGAATCTGAATCTGTCCAGAAAAGCGGCATTAAGGAGCTGTGTACCGTGGTAGGTTCCTCGAGAACCCCTGCCGCAGGTATTTGCAGTAACCACCATCCTGAAATCAGGATGAGGCTTAATCACCTCTCCATTGTTTTGTATCACGACCAGATTTCGTCCTTCAAGGACGTCATTAAGACCGGAAAGCTCTGCAGCATCGGCTAAATCTATTTCATTAAGAATCAGAATATAACCGTACTTCATGGCTCTGGCCAGCGGACCGTGAACAAACACCAACTCATTACTGACAATGGTTGGATGACCAATCAGATCAGAGAGTTCAAAACGACCGTTGATGGTTAGAGAAACCACCGGCCATTTAAGAACCGCAGCTGTCTGCATGACCATTGATGTCTTACCGCAGCCGCTAGGACCGTAGAGATAGAGAGCATCGCCGGAAGACTTTCCGAGAAATGAAACAATGTGTCTTAACATGTGTTCATCAAAAACATAATCATTCTGCTGTTTTACCAGATACTGACAGTTTTCATCAAACACGGGAACCTCAATGGAAACACCTTTAAGGCCGTCAAGTCCGAATTCAGCTCCGATATCAGCCTTGCGGACTGATAAAGATGCTTCATCACGGGTTACATTTTCAGACATTTCAGTTTCAGTCTTGTCATAAGATTTACGCATAATTTTCTCCTTAGCGTACAGCGCCTCCGAGCAGAACTGTGCTCAGGGCAACGGGCTTAAGCCCCAACCCGGAAATCAGAAGATTCCGGAACCCATACCTCCGATAAGAGGCATCAGCGTTTCCCGAAGGAAACAAACTGTCCGGACAGGAAAGCCGAACAGAAGAATCAAGGAGAAAAATTCTTTTTATGCTGTTGAATTATTAAATGATGACAGCTCCCGTGAAAATCCCCGAAAGCGCGTCAGAAAAATTGAAGGAATGATAAGAAATAAAAGATGCGGGCACTGGACGTAAAGCCTTGATTTACGGCTGTGTGTTTACGGATTATTTGAAGTATTTTCCAGGTTGCTCATGTTAAACACGGAAAAGATTGAATAAATTGCGAATCTAAGCAGGTGGAAAAAATCCATTTAGATGATCGATGCAGAAAATACCTCCCGGACTACTTTTACGAATGAGAGGTTTTTATTTAAAGGAAGACTACTTTCCGAAAGAAATCTTTCCCTGAGAATAAATCATGCTTTCATCTGAAGCATCAGCAATGACAAAACTCAGACTGCCGTTCCCGACACTGATGCTGATAACAGCTTCTGTTTCTGGAAAAATCATATGATTGTACTTAACGGTATCAAAACTGACGCCGTCAGTGTTAAGGTTAATTCCGAAGAACTTTTCGGCAAGACGGGAAATCACATACAGCTGTCCCACTCCGGGAAATATTTTCCGGTATTCAAAATGACCGTTGAACCAGTCAAGCTTCTCCGGAAAACAGGCCTTTATGCGTAATGAATTTTCTGAAACTTCACTTTTTCCAAAATCAGGCAGATTCATGATAAAAAGCCCTCTCCACTTTTTTATAGGCAATCTTCCGGCTGTCCGTTAAAGGCAGCTCGTCAGTTATGATGAAACGTCTTGGAACGGTAAGCTTTATCATCACTCTGCCGAGCTCATTTCTGAGTCTGATAAAGAACCGCCCATGAGTGACTGAAGAAAGTTCGCGTCTGCCAGTATCAGACAGCACCAGCATGGCTCCGATGAATTCACGTCCCTTCTGTTCAAATTTCACCACTGCGCATTCCCTGATGAATTCGTGCGCGGTAATTATCTTTTCAAGTTCATCAAGACTTACCCTGTTGTCCTCAAGCTTTATGATTCTGTCACTTCTGCCGAGAAGTGTAAAGCTCTGTCGGCCGCAGGAATTTTCAGAAAGTCTGATAACATCACTTCCGGTATACGGAACCCCTCCGTTAATATGAGCCGAGGTGATTCTGACAAGTCCGGTATCTCCGGCTGCGTTCCCCTCTTCATCAACAGTCTCCACTCTGGAAACTGACGGAACAAGCCATTCCTCCTCGGTATTTTCAGGATATCTGTAGGCCATGACTCCAGTTTCGGTACTGCCGTAGATTTCCAGAAGCGGCGCATCATACACGGCTTTCGCCTTTCTGAATACGGGAGCCGTCAGTCTGCCGCCGGCGGACATCATGAGATTGACACGAACCGGACAGACGGTATCATCGAGTCTCTTGAAGAACCCCGGATTTGATATCAGAAACAGATTTCTGGACAGACCGCGAAGATTCATGAACTGTTCCTGATACTCCAGCATGGAAACATATACAGGGATTTCAGAAATTACCGGAAGCAGAAAACGGAACAGCACTCCGTAGGCATGGAAATTTGTGACCGTGGCGGCACCAACGGTATTGTCAGCGTAAGAAGGGAGAATGAAATTCCTCACACATTCTATTTCACGGTAGAAATCCCCAAGTGTGCGGGGAACTCTTTTCGGGAGTCCCGTAGAACCCGAGGTGAGACCGGTAATGGTAAGCTTCTCTTCTGCATTCCTGTCTTTCACGAACGGCGAAAGACAGTCAATAAACCGGTCAACGCTCTGACAGAAATCGGAATCTGAAATCTTAATGTTTTTTTTCTGTCCGTCGGGAGCGGCATACGTTTCAGTACAGGAACACACCGTTTCCCTTAAGGAAACATCATCAAGAATGTCCCTTACACTGCCGGCAACCGTCTCGTAATCATTCTCTTTTTCAGATTCTTCGGTTTTCTGACACGCCAGAGGCGCCTCGGAGGGAGACGAATAGCGGGGACCGCAAAGACATTCACTGCGGTATTTTCCAAAAATACCGGAAAGATCCAGAAGAGCAGGAGAGTTTATTCCGTATGCCCCGTCTTCATTCCGGAAATGATTTTCGGCATCAGTGAAGATTCCTTCTTCAGAAAACACGCAGAGAGTGCATTTTGCATCGAATACCCTGAAACCTTCAGGCTGAAGCGTATTCGGCTGAACGATATTCTTTCCCAGAACCCAGCCTGCATACATCAGTGCCAGCATATGGGCCGGATTGTCGGTTGCCACCACAAAATCATCATAATCGGAATATCTGCGAAGACGTTCTGTGCAGATAAAGGACAGTCTGATGATATCCCTGCCGAGAAACCCGGCGGTGGCGTCAAAGAACATCACACGATCATGATTACCGGTATCCGCGTATACCGAAAAAAGAGTTTTCACTGAACGTTAAATCCTGTCTGCAACAACCTTTACAATATCACCGACGGTTTTCACTGACTTGAAATCTTCTGCGCTTAAACGGCATCCGACCTTCTTCTGAAGTTCTGCAACCATGTCAATGGCATCAATGCTGTCAAGATCGAGATCGGTAACGATGTTTGATTCACGGGTAACCTGTGCGGGATCTATTTCAAAATTGTCGGCTATAATCTTTTTTAATTCTTCAAATACTTCATTTTCTGTCATTGAAGCATTCTCCTTGTATGTTGTCATATGTCAGGCGTTAATCCGCCTTTAACTATTTCTTCTGAGATTCGATGAACCTGACCAGTGTGGCCACTGAGTAGAAATGTTCCCTGACATTTTCTGATTCCGGACTGATTGAGACACCGAAGGTATTCTTCAGTGCCAGACCGAGTTCCAGAGCATCAATGGAATCAAGACCGAGACCGTCACCGAACAACGGAGCATCGGTATCAATATCTTCAGGTGTGATGTCTTCGAGATTTAAAGCATCTATAATCATTTTCTTTACTGAAAGAACCAGATCGCTGTTCATATACACTACTCCTAGCTGTTTTTTTACTGTCATACCAGTTGGTTATTAAAACATAATAAGCTCAACTTATCCAACAATAAGCATTTAATATCAACCTCAGTGCAAAAATTTAAATATATTTGACCACAAATCACACAGATACAGTGATTTTGACATCTGCACACAACCTGATAATAAGCAATGTGTTTCCGTTCAGTTTCCAAGAAGCACTCTGAAAGTGACGCTGTCTGAATGACCTTCACCGTCAAGAAGACTTACCGTATGAATTCCCTCTTTCTCAACCTGAATGAAGCTGTCTTCGGTCTGTTCACCGTCATGGGACAGATAAACGGTTCCAGTGCCGCCCGTATAATGAATGAACACTCTGCCGTCGGCATCTGCCAGCACCACGTCCCCGTCATTCGGGAAATCAATGTGAAGAGCCTTGTCGTCAATAAGCTTTCTTTCTTCAACCACCTCAAAAAGAGCTTCCGGAGAAGAGATTTCAAGCAGTTCACTTTCAATCACCGGACGATGCATTTTTTTGGCAGGCAGACGGCCGAGAATTTCAAAAAGAACAGGAGCGGCATCCTTAAAGCCGGAATACTGATAGTAACCGGTTCTGTTGTCCGGAAATCTTATGGCAACCGCCACGGTATGATTTTCCAGACTGCCGATGGCAAGGGCGTCCGTAAACCTGCTTGAGGTTCCGGTCTTGTATGAGACCTCGTCAGCGGTAACGGCATTGTCCGGTCTTCTGGTAAGCCTGAGAATATTGAAAACGGCTCTGGCGCTGTCTTTTTCCATAAATCTCACTGCCGGAAAGAGCTTCTGATTTTCATACAGGGCATACGGATTCATCATACCGTCCTCGTTAAGCATGGCATAAAGTCTTGCCAGATTCATCAGGGATATGTCGGCACTTCCGAGAATCACCGAATAATCAGCCGTGCTGTTGCGTACCTTGAGCAGGTTTTCATTGCGGTTCATGGAATTCACGAAGTATCCCGGACCTATGAGCTCAAGAACCTCAAGAGCCGGAAGATTGAGAGAACTTACAAGCGCCTTTGCCGCAGTTACCTTTCCGGAAAAACTTCTGTCAAAATTATCGGGACGCCAGCTGCCGAACAGTTTTGAATTGTCATGAAGAACGGTACGCGGATGCAGCCGTCCTTCCTGAAAGGCCAGACCGTAGGCAAAAGGCTTCAGTGCGGACCCCGGAGATCTCGGTGAAAAAGGCAGACAGATACGGGTAATACCCAGATCCGAAGAACCGAGAACCCCCGTAACTCTGTGAGTATCGGCATCCAGAACCACTGCGGAAAGTACCGCACCGTCCTGATGCTTTTCCCTGAAGGATTCAGACACATCCTGAAGCACGTGCTGCACGGATGGTTCCAGATATGAATGAACCTCCCTGTCAGATGTTTCCGAAAAGACTCTGGATGCCAGTGTTATGGCACTCTGGTCAATGCTTCTGAGATTTCCGGCGACGTTATCTTCAAGTGTGGACTTCCACACGTCGTCTCCGAAAACACCCTTGTCATGGGAATTTCTCAGAACCTCGTTGATATAGTAGGCTGCGGCTTTTGGATTCCGGTCCGGACGGATATGCTCCGGTGCTCTTGGAAGAGCAGTAAGAAGAGCGGCTTCAGAAGGAGTCATTCCTGAAGGCAGATGTCCGAACCATCTCAGTGACGCAGCCTTGACACCTTCGGTGTTTCCCCCGTACGGAGCCAGGGTAAGATACCACTCCAGAACCTGCCTGCGTCCGAATTTCTGAGTTATGTAAATGGCCTGAACAACTTCCTTCAGTTTATTGAGATAGGTTCTTTCGTGTCCGGTGAGTCTCTTTACAACCTGCATGGCCAGAGTCGAACCTCCGGAGGTTATTCTGCCGCTGGACACATTGCCCCACAGTGCACGAGCCATTGCCGGAAAGTCAACTCCGCAGTGGCTGTGAAAATTCCGATCCTCGTTGGCAAGCAGCATTCTGATATAAAGAGGACTTACGTCCTCTACGGAAGTATAGAATCTGTAAGACTCGTTATCCTCTGACAGTGAAAAACCGGCAATGGAACCGTCAGCGGCATAAAGGACTCTGGATCTTTTTTCAATAAGGGAATAATCCAGTTCACTGATACAGCTCAGACAGAACAGTACCGCACCTGTAACCGTGGCAGACATTATCAGCAGCAGATACGCCGCCCTTCTTCCGCGAAACACAGTACTAACTTTCACAAACAAACTCCGTTCTAGTCCCGGTGAATTATATTCATAGCCTTCTGTACCAGAGCTCTTTTTTCCTCTGAACTGAGCTTCTCGTCTTCCACCGCCCTTACGAGTTCAGCCACAAGATCTGACACTTTTTCATTGATTTCACGTTCACGCTGTTCTGATGAGTTTCTGGCCCTGACTTTCGAATACAGTTCCTCATAGTTCTGCAGAATGGCTCCGACCAGCAGATTCAGCAGGAGATACGCTCCGAATATAAACCATGCGGTAAAATAAAAGGTAATCACCCAGGAAGGAGCTCTGATAATTCCGAGTTCCGAAGCCATCACCAGATTGTTGCGCAGATTACTCCAGTCATCACCGGTGACCACCTTGAAAAGAGTGAACATGCTTTCAGAAACCGATCCGAACGGATCCACGTTTTTTCCGACAAAATAGTTCTGGGATTCCTCCTTAAACCTTTCATATACCGCGGATTCCTCAGCGGACACAGAGACAGGATCAGGCATCCGGAACAGGCCTACACCGATAATTGAAAAAACATATACGAACACCAGCATCAGTATCGTGACTCTGTAAAGCGACATCACTGATTTCAGCAGTACCTTTATAACCGTGCTCATCTCGCGGTTCATGGAAATGAATCTGGTTATTCTCAGCAGTCTTACCACTCTGAGTCCGACAAGCACATTGGCACTTGAAACAAAGTTTTCCGGAATCAGACAGCAGACAACCACCAGAATATCAAAAATCTGCAGAGGATCAGTAAAATATGCCTTAACAGATCTGCTGGCAATGAATCTTATCACCAGTTCCAAGCAGAACACCGCCACGCATAGAGAATCAAAGAAACGAAGCTCCGGCAGGGGATAAGACAGCATAAGTCCCGCTGTCAAGGCATTAAGGACAATCACCGCACTGATAAAATATTCAAAACCGACACACGGTCTGTGATTCTTTCTGTCTATCAGACCAGAAAAAAAATTCTTTAGCATAATCACCAATCTCTAATACGACACAGCCGCCTTTTTTAACTTCAGGTATTTTCCTGTTGCCAAAAACCGGCAGGAATCTGTCATTCACATTCATCTTTTCAGTCTAAAAATCATATCAGAAATCCGGCTGTATGCATTTTTTTTTAAGGACTTGTCGTCAAATCTTGTATTACGGGACACAAATAACGTAACAACCTGACTCGCTGATGGTCTGCCTCACCACGTATTGTTCCGGAAAATGAACATTCTTTAACCTTTTGCGGAGCAGATATCCGGACAGGAGAATCAGAATAAATCTGCCGGAATAACATACTGTCTGACTATTTTGTATACAGTTATAGACATTAATTAACTGAAAGACATATAAGAAACATTTTAATGCATCCGTACTTATATTTAGCACAAAAACAAAAAATAATATATCAATCATATTTTTCAAAAGCTATTTAAATCCCCTTGAATAAAATACCCCATAGGGAAGGATTATCCTTTTTTCTGGAAGCCATAAAAAACAGTTTCAGTTCTTACGGAAGAGTATTCGGTTCCATCGGATTCCTCATTATGATTCTGACGGGAATTAACTTTTTCGTTCAGTATGATCTGTTTCATCACCCGGATAAGAGACTGGCGATTTTTGAAAACATTACGATAATCTGTATTACCATCTTTAATGCATTAATGGGCTTATCCTGTTACTACATGGCTGCCGGACAGCTTTTAATAAGAAGAGAAATAACCATCTCAGGTTTTATGGAGATCTCTAGGGACGGATCATACTTAAAAAAACTCCGACACCCTGTATAAAAAGTGTCGGAGCTTTATGTTTCTTACAGCTTCAGTTACTTAACCGTTATTGAAGCATTCTCGTTATATGACACGAACATCTTGGTGCCTATTCTGTCGAGATAGGCACTGTTCATCAGAGGAACCGATACGCCCCTGTGAGCCGCCTTGATGGTGTAGGCTACGGTAATGGCATTGGTATTGTATGCAGTGACAGATGATACAAAACCGGTATCGCCCTTTGAGACTTCCTGATATCCGAGACTTCCTGAAATTATGCCCTTAAGCAGTTTTTCATCGTCACCGCTGTATACCTTTAGCAGTACGGCATTGGCAGGAATCTTGTTTTCCACGGTTATCAGACCGCTGAACTTGGTCTTTGAGGTTAACTCGTTAACCACCAGAATTTCCTCGTTAACCTTGAGAGTTACAGGTCCGGTAATTTCCTTTCCGTTACTGTCATAATAACGAGTAGTCAGTCTGATGCTGTCTCCGGTCACAGGAGCCTTCACCACGTAATCGTTGACACTGACGGTAGAAACAGCGGTTTCTGATGACGGATTTTCAACTGAAACCGCATTGCCCTTAACCTTCAGCTTGACGGTGGATGCAGGAGTTCTGTTAACTCCGGAAATATCGGCAATCAGGTACTGGCATGAAGGATCAAAATAGGTATCCTCGCTTAAATAACCGTACAGTCCGTCCAGACCTTCTGAGTAACCGGCCCTGACTGATGATCTGATTAATGCCAGAACTTCATGACGTACGTTGTTGATGACGTAAGGGAAATGAACCAGAAGCTTCTTGTACAGCTCCACACTGTCATACACGTGTACGTTCTTTGAGGTAACATTATAGGTGTTGACCACGTTGTTCAGAGATGAAATTCCCTTTTCCAGAGCACGGGTACGTCTGTTTCTGTCTCCGTACAGTCCGAAAATATCAGCATAGTACGCAAAGGCTTCAATCTGATAATTGCTGCTGTTTTCCAGAGAGTCGAATCTGTAGATGGCATTGGTCTTTACATTAACCCCCATTCTGGCGAGAGCGTACATTGCCAGAGCCGCCGTGTTGTGACTTTCAGCGGTCTGCAGATCAGACAGCTTGTTCCTGATAATGGCAAGCATATTCCTGTTTACACCGAAGCCTGCGTTGTTTGCCTCAATGAGGAAGAGAGAAGCATATGCGTAGGCGTAGCATGATTCTTCATATGAATATGAAACATTCAGGAGAGAACCGTAGGTATCGAATCTGGACTCTACCAGAGATACCCTGTCGCTGATGCTCTTCTTGATTTCACGAAGCTCACGGCTGTCGGCCGCACTGTTCTTTTCCATGGTATTGAGAACACTCAGAAGCGTCATGCCGTTGGCAGACTGCTTGTAGATGTTGCCGAACATGGTGTCGTCAGCCAGAATGTCCTTAACCATTTCAGAGGTATCAGACAGAGGGAACTTTCCGAGTTTGGCCACAACGTCGGTACCGTCCCTGTATGCATTCACAAATGATACGTCTGCCTTCTGACCGGCCTTGAGCACCACAATTCTGTTTTCGGCGATTCTGGACATAGGGTTAATCACCTTGATTTCGCGTTCGGTGGCGAAATCATATCCGTCTGATTTCACGGACAGGCTGACGTGACCGTCTTCGGACCCCGTGGCTTCAATCTGAACCGGTACGGATGCAAGAGAGTTGTTTTCAGCGGAAACACTGCCCTTGCTGTCGCACTTTATACCGCCGGAGCAGGTTACGGAATAGGTATAGGTTCCGCTCCTGCCGCTTAAGTTATTTATGGTAAGCTGCGCTTCCATGGTATCACCGAGATGCAGGTAGTAAGGCATAACCATTCTGCTTACGGCAGAATCCTTTACAGGTACGTCAACGGAATAGGAGCCGAGTTTGTCGGCAGACCATGCGGTAACCATAAGAGATGCCGTGCTGCTTACGTCCTTCAGATCATAATGAAGTTTTGCTTCACCGTTTTCAACCTTCACTCTTGGCAGATGGTATGACATCAGATTGTCAGTAATGTTGCTCAGTGTCATGCCTGCCATCATGTTTATGTCTCCGGATTCATCACCGTAGCCCTGCCCCTTGTGAGACACGCTCTTCATGATGTATGAGTACGGATCATAGATATCGGTATTGAAATATCTGTGGTTGTACAGTTTCTTCTCAGGTTCCGGCGCCTTCTGACCATTAATGCTCAGAATTCCCTTGTCGATGAATGAGGCCGCCACGTAAGTGTTGCTGTCGGCATTATCCACTTTGACGACGATATCAACACCGCTGTTAGGTACAACCTTCTGCGGAATATCTGCGGAAATCTTCAGAGTATCGGCACTCTTGTCGGCTTCGAGATAAGCCACGCCGATGGAACGGAGAGAGCCGAGATACCTGTTCTCTGCGGAAGCATAGGTGGACAGCACTGCATAGCTGCCGCGGACAAAGGAATCGGAAAGCTTCACAGGAAGTCTGTTGTGCCCCTTTCTGATCTCGTAATGAGTCATTGAGGAATCAGGAGTATCCACAACCAGATCGGCAAAACCGTCATAACTGCTGTCGAATTCAAGGTAGGCTGTCTCTCCCGCCTTATATGCAGTCTTGTCCGCAAAAAGCTCAAATCTGTCAGGATACTTAGGATCTATGTCAGAGCATGAACCGGCATAGAAATCGGATGATGTTTCCAGCCCGTTGTAATTAAGTTTGATTACATAGCTGCCGCTTTCAAGTCTGTATCTGATCCTGCCTGAGGTGTCTTCCTTGAGATCAAGCGAACCTGCTGTTACCGGGGTCAGATGTTCATTTCTGAGATAATTCCAGGAATCGTTGTTATACACGAACTGGTATGAGATGTGACGCTTGTAGATGGAGTAATCAACCTTTCCTTTATGAAGATTGCCGGACTGATCCGCCAGAATAACGCCGAAATCCGTCATCATGGAGTCATTTTTGTCGAAATCGGTCTTTACCCCGACAAGCGGAGACTTGAAATAGATTTTAAACTCGTCTTTCTTGTTAAGAACCTTGGAATTAGGATCAGTAAAGCCGTAGCTGGATTTTACCTTCTGGGCATAATCATCTAAAACGCCTTCGGAATCAAGGGTTATGGTAACGGCACCGGTATTGTCCGTCTCTAACTCAGGTATATTTCCGTAAACTGTCAGTTCTGACACCTTGCGCTGATTAGGACCGAAGTAGTAATCCTTGTATGCGTCCACCGGATGATTATCAGGTTCAATGGTGTAGTAACCTGACACACTGATACCCGGAGCAGGAGCGTCATAAGTGAATCTGGTACTGATGATTACACTGTCGCCGACCTTGAGCACCGGCCCCTTTCTGATAATGCTAGGTTCAATGGATGACGGTATGAAATCATCAACCAGCACGCTGGTTGTACTTAAAGTATGCTTTTTGTCAAAGCCCAGTACGAATTTCCAGCTACCGTTCTGAGAATATTCATCGAAATCAAAATCATAATCGAAGGCACCGGCTGCAGGATTGCTTAAGGTAAGTTCCTGATAAAGCAGTCCGTCAGGTCTGTACACCATAAGCTTCAGCGCCTTGACGGAGGTGGCATTGAGTTTTCTGTCTCTTACAATGGCATGATAGTTCACCTTTTCACCCGGACGGACCATGGTTCTGTCGGTATAGGCAAACACGTTGTAGTCGGAATCTGTTCCGCTGGTATCAGTGGTACGGACACCTTCGAGCACCAGAGGCATCAGACGCAGATCCTGACTGTAAAAATCACCGTCTTTGGTAACATTTACGATCACCGGCTTCTGGGAATTTACCCCCTTAACGGCCTCTCTGCCGAAATGAGCATAACCGTTCTTATCGGTAACGGCTGTAGCCAGCACTTCATTGCTTGAACTTATGAGCGTGGCTCTGGCGCCAGCCATCGGTTTGGCGGAATTGAGCGCCCTCACGGCGATATCAATGCCGGTATCCTTCTGGTAGGTGGTCATTCCTATGTTGGAGATAACCAGAGACTTTGCCATGAACATGCTTTCGTAATGATCCGTGATGTAGTCAAGGCAGTCTCCTTCGGCATCACATTCAGTGGTGTCGGTGCCGGTAATGAACAGTACATAGGTACCCGGTTCCTGCTTTGCGGAAAGATCCTTCAGATCCACAAAAGTAGTGACGGTGGTGTTTTCTCCGCCTTCAACCTTGTAGACTTTTGTTCCGAGGAAAGTACCGTGATCGCGGATATAGTCAACCGTGCTCCAGCGGTAATCCAGATCACTGGTTGCTCTTGAAGTGTAAGCTGCCAGATCCATGGAGGAGATTCTGTAGAGAACAGCCCTGAACTTATCATGGTTAATGCTTTCTACGGCTACCTTCTTATCCTTTTCGGCTGCAGAAATTATATTTCCGGCCTGGAATCTGATGCTCGGCTGATGATCGATTGTCTTGAATTCCACGGATGTGTCATGACTAAGCTTTGCATTGGTGGAATCCCTGAGACCTGCCTTCAGGGTAACCTTGTATTCGGTTCCGAAATCAAGATCGGAAAGACAGAGATTTCTGCCGCTGGTGAAAAGGTTCACTTCCTGAACCCTGCCGGTTGTCTTATTAAGCGCGGACACGTAATTGGCCAGCACCTTCGGAGTATTGCCTTCGGTTTCCATGCTCTGTGTCATGACAAGACAGGTGGTGGCTGCTCCGGTCTGATTCTGATCAATTGTTCTCAGAACCTCTGGGTCGGCCGCCAGAGCGGCTGCTCCGTATCCTGAATAAACCAATGCCGTTACTGCCACTGTCAACTTGGATAATTTCATTCTTCAGTCCTCGAAAAAGTACATAATCTTTATGCTGTAAATCCGATTCTGCATAAACATGTAAAACAAACAGAATATTTATGTACAACATTTTATGTTTTATCGGACTGTTCATCAAAACTTATGAAACATCAGCCCCCGAAAAGCGTGCCTCAGTCAAATATTGAGCCTGAAAAATATCCGTAAGCATGAAAAACAATCTCCGTCCGCCGCCGGACTGCATGTAAAAGCCTCGGTTTTCCTAATTGAGTACGGCTTTATGTCAGAAGCCGGCCAGACCTTCATCACTGGCTGATTTCAGTTCGGGAATTTTCTCTCTGTACATTTTTTCAAGATACCTGTTCAGATGTCTTGCCCGTATGGCAGGAGGCAGATTATCTTCCGGCACCATATCGGAAACCTTAATCGGCCGATGCCTTTCAATGTAGAAATGAGGAACATGCTTCGGAGCCATGATGTTCAGGAAACCGCGGCTGAGATATTCAGGTTCCGAGCAGTAAATGAATATCGGAACAATATCCATGTCCAGACGTGAAGCCAGATTGGCGGCACCTCTTTTAAAACAGATGTCACCGTGGGTTCTGCTTCCTTCCGGAAATATCAGAAGGCTGTCTCCGTTTTCCAGAGATGAGGATACCTCATCCAGTGATGAGAGATTATTCACGTATCCCAGATGATTTATGATGTGTCTCATGAATCCAACGGTAAGCGAATGCTTTACCATGGTATTTACGGTTACTTCGGTATGAGTAAGCAGAATCACGTAATCGACCAGTGTCGGATGATTGGAAATGTAGATACGGCCTCGGCCTGAAGAGGAAGACAGGGAGCGGTCACTCGAGGCTGCGGAATCATTTTCGTCCTCGACATCCCTGAAATGAACTCTGAATACAAACATTATTCCGGACAGAAAAACTATAAAGCGGAAACTGGATTTTACGAGCCCTCTGAGTACCAGACAGCGCTTTCTGCCGTTACGGATGACAAGACTCAGCAGAAAAAACACCGGAACGCCGAGAAGTACCGCTCCCAGCGAGAAGACACCGAAAACGGTCAGTGTTGCCAGACTTCTTAAAATCAGCGCGATTTTCTGCATGTTCTTTTTCCGTATCAGAAAAGCTGTTTATCTGTCTTCTGCAGGTTCCGGCTGCGGAGGATTCACGAACCTCAGTTCCCTGAAATAATCAACCGGATCCATTCCACCTTCTCTGCCGTAGTCAAATTCAAAATAATGCTCTTCGGTTTCCGGATCGGATTCGGAAGTTTTCATGGCGCTGTCCGTGCGGTAAAGCTCATCCACCGAACTGATGTCCGCCTGCCATTTTTCAAGAACTGCGGCACAGGCATAGGAACCGTTGCCGTACACGCTTTCCGGAATCGGCATGATATTATTTGAAAGATCCTCCTCATAAACCACAATCAGGACTCTTTCCTTTCCTTCGCCGTAAAGGGAGGCATAGGCCTCGGCCATGGCCGCACCGAGTGTTTTTTCAGCGGCGCTTACCGCCGTGGTTTCTCCGAAGAATCTGCTGACGATGGAGAACACGCCGATATTGCCGTTATGAACCGATGCGGAAAACTCGGTAGGAGAAACACCGTTGTCCATGCATACGTCCCTTAGCAGTGTGATGCACCTTTTGGTCTCTCCTGTTCTGCTGGCAAAGATAACCTTGTCGATTTCATAATGTCTGAATGCTTCCATTGACAGGGCAACGGCCATCTTGCCCGAAGAGCTCAGACGTCTGCGCATCATCATGGGAATGGCCTTTATGACAGGCAGTTCCTTAATCGAACCGTCATCATGATGATTGTAGTTGCTTCCCTGTATTTTTTTCAGTTCCTCGTACGCATGCGCATAGCCTGACAGGAAATAAACCTGCTTTAAATTAAATCTGAAGCTCACGACACATCCTTAAATATTCAGAAAAAACAGCCGGAAACTCCGGCGCAAACAGCCTGAATTATACAGCAGATCCGTTATTCTCCCAAACGGAAGGCTGACAAAACCATAACGCACTTAACCAAAAAACATGTAGCCTATAACCACTGCGGCTATCACTGAGGCGAGATCCGCCATCAGACCGCAGAATACGGCATGTCTGACTCTGGTAATTCCCACCGAACCGAAATAAACGGCTATGACGTACAGTGTGGTTTCAGTAGATCCCTGCATAATGGAGGCTATGTGCCCCTGCAGCGAATCAGGTCCGTAGTTTTTGAAGACATCAAGAAGCATGGCTCTTGCCCCGCTTCCGGAAAGAGGTCTGACCAGACCTACCGGCAGCGCATCGGTAAAGGCCGTATCCGAAAGGAACAGACCGAACAGCCATTTAAGTCCTCCGGTAATCAGTTCCAGAAGTCCGCTGCTTCTGAATACCGCAATGGCAAACAGCATGGCCACAAGATAAGGAAGAATGTCGATACAGATGCCGAAGCCCTGTCTGGCTCCCTTTACGAAGTCCTCAAACACATTCTTTTTAAGAAACATCGCATAGGCAGTCACCGCACCCACGAAACCCACCATGCACACGTCACTGAATACGGTGGCCTGTGAAGCCAGATTTTCTCCGGCTCTTACCGCCCATACGGCAAGCCCCGCAATAAGCCCCGCCAGAAAGACGAAAGCCACCAGCACAGGCACTTTGAAAATATTGATTTTTTGGATAAGAGCCGTCACCAGAAAACCGACCGTGGTAGAGACCGCGGAGGTAAGCAGCAGCGGCAGAAACACATCCGTCGGACTTGCGGAACCGAACTGGGTTCTGTACATGATGATGCTTACCGGAAAAATCGTGATGGCCGAGGTGTTTATCACCAGAAACATGATCTGACTGTTCGAAGCCGTATCTGAACTGCCGTTGAGTGTCTGCATATCCTTCATGGCACGGATACCGAAGGGAGTTGCGGCATTATCGAGTCCGAGCATGTTTGCGGACATGTTCATGGTGATGCTGCCGATGGCCGGATGTCCTTTCGGAATATCCGGCATTATCACTCTGAAAAAAGGTTCGAGCACTCTGGCAAGCTTTGCGGTCAGTCCTGCGGATTCCATTATGGAGGCAATCCCCATCCACAGACAGGTCATTCCCAGAAGCCCGATGATAACCTTGACCGACAGATCCGCGGAACTGAAGAACTCCTGCAGGAATGCGTCAATCTGCATGTCATCCGTAACCAGACATCTTATGAGCGCGGAGATAATTCCCAGAACTATCATCCCGCCCCAGATCTTATTAATCATACACTCAAATTCCATTAACCTCCGACTGACAACCTCAAGGTTTCAGACGGTATAAAAACATATCCGGCCGCGGTCCTTCATCAGAACCGTCAGCCGGATAATTATAAAGGGATTACCGCAGACTATGCATATCAGAAGCGCGGATATGCCGGTTATCTCAAAAAAACGACCTGTACTTTCGCCTACTGCAGAACGTCAAGACAGGCTTCGATTCTGATGCCCTTGAACTTGTCATCGTTGTCCTTGTTTCTGATAACCATCTTCTTGACTGAAATCATGGCATCTGAAACTGCGGCCTTGAGATACATTCCCTGAAGCAGTCTGCCCATCAGTATTGACAGGAATATGTCACCGGTTCCCGGCAGGAATACCGGTACGGAAACATACGGCAGCACGAAGTATTCATCCTGTTCGGCGCTGTATCCGGCAACGGCCTCGCTGCCTTCAACGTGACAGCTGGTAATTACCACTGAATGGGAACCGAGGTCTCTCAGGCGGTCAACCAGAGCAAAAACCTCTTCCCTGGTAAGATCGTCCTTATACTCGGAATCAGTCAGATACACGGCTTCGGTATAATTCGGAACACAGCAGTGGGCAACGGCCAGAAGTCTCTTCATGTTGGCTACGGTTTCCATGCTCATGCCGTTATACAGAGAACCGTTGTCCGCCATGATTGGATCCACGAAAATCAGCACGCCCTTCTGAGCTTCCCTGCCGCAGAAATCAATCAGCAGATCCGCCTGAGCCGTGGAGGTGATGAGTCCGGTGGAGATTGCATCAAATCTGAATCCGAGTTCTTCCCATACCTTGATGGAATCACGCATATAGTCCGTGGTATCCTGTATTCTGAATTTACCATACTCCAGAGTATTTGAAACCAGTGCGGTAGGAAGATTGTAGATGTGGTACCCCATATTTGTAAGCACCGGAATCATGGCTGAAAGAGCCACCTTGCCGTAACCGCAAATATCATTTATCAGAAGAATCTGTTTGCTGCTGGTCATAATCTGTCCCGAAAATAAATATTCAGGCAAGCGCCTGAAAAAAAGTTTTTAAACCAAAAATCAAAAATTGCATGCATTATTGCACATTGATTTTTTTTGATCAATCACACATTTTAAGAGGATTTAAAGACTGATTTACGGGAAGCCTTCAAAAACCTATAAAAACACAAGGAATTACCGGAAACAGCCTCTTTCCGAAAAACACCGAATCATTCCGACAAACCGGAATGATAATACATTCCATGCCTGACAGTTTCACACCTTGTCTTAAGTTTTCGTTTTCTGTTTCTTTCATAACATTTTTATACATACCGTGTCTCGTATTTATTATATTGTGTGTGTATCTTTATTTTTTTCATAAAAAATAACCGTACCTTAACTTTGGCATATCCACAGCACGTAAGATATGCCGTTGCGGATATATAGAGAAGACCGGCAGACTGGTGGGAACACTGCCTGCTGATGAAATAGCTCCGTACAGGAGAGCCGCTTTTCTGCCCGTTGTCAATCTGGTTGTCTCCACCATAATCATGTGTGCGTGTTCTATCCTTTCAAAACACGCCTTTGAACTAGGTCTGTTTCTGGTTATGGTGACTCAGCCTTTTTATTTCATAGTTAACATTCAGCCTGATTACTACAGTCTGTTTGAAGACGAGAGGATGTCCAGGATACTGTTCAACATTGCCCTGACAGTCCTGTTCCTGCTGGCACTGTTCGTGATATTTTTTACCAAGCCGGTATTTATAATAGCGCTGATAATATTCTTCTGCGTACAGCCGATGGTTTACAACTCAATTCTCAATGAACTCTATCTGCACAAAGAAAAACGATATGAGGAAAAAATAGAAAGAGTCTTCGATGCCAATGATTATTTCGTGGCAGAACAGAGCAGCATTGAAACAACTAAGCCGGAATATACAAGGACCTATGACTCCACACCAAGATACGTTACCGTATCAGCCAAGGACGGTTCGGTTATCAGATACAGTAAGTAACGAATCATGCGGTTGCGCCTGAATCCGAGTAATTATGGCCGAATCCCGTTATCAATCTGTGTGATCAATAACGGGATTCGCACTGACCCCCGGTAACGGGATTTTTTACCTCAGAATAATCTTATTATCTGGCATCAGTCTTTTCAGCCGAATCCGAATTCCAGAAATCAAAATCAAACTTGTAGACCGCATCAACCGCCTGTTCGATGGAACTCAGGGCTTCGATATAGAATCTCGGGAACATTTCATATCTGATGCGGAATTCAGATACCGCATTGTAGATACCGTAACCGTATGCCACCTGAACCTTAGGAAAAATGTAAGCTGAAACCTCAACGGAGGTATCATCGCCTTCCCCCTTCGAATCAAGAGACACATCCTCGAGACCTACAACCTCTCCCATGCGCCCCACTATGCTGTTGGTCTGCATCAGCCCGACACCCAGCAGCAGCTGAGTAGCCATGTCGCTGCTGCCGCTGGTCTGGTCAAGCCCCTTGCCGCGAAGCAGGTAGGACAGAGCCTCACTCTGATTCATTTCCGGACGTGAGAAGATGGAAACCGTAGGACTGTTGGCATTACCGGTAACCTTGATACCGACTATGATATTGTCATCCTCCATGGACTGAGGATTTCTGATGGCTCTGATATTCAGGTTCGGACTTGCCGGATCACCAACAAACAGAATTCTGCCCTGTTCAATCAGAAGATTCTGACCGTAGGCATGGAATGTACCGTCAATCATTTCAATCTTACCGTTGAGAGTCATCGGCCTTCTCGGTCTCTGAGCCAGGGTCAGACTTCCCTTGAGGTATGATTTCAGACCGAGAGCGTTAACCTTGATTTCGGGTCCGAGATTAACCTTGATATTCATACGGAAAGGCATGCTGTTTTCCTCGTTATCGACATACATGCCGTCTTTGTTCTTATGATATTCCGTTATGTCGCTTGAAGCGGATACGGAACTTGCCGGAAGTTCCTTGACCTTGATTTTAGCCAAAGGAATGTCAACCGTTCCGTCAATACTGCCGTATCTGTCGGTGAACTTGCCGGTAATATCCAGCTTGACAAGAGCGTTACCGTAACCCATAAGCTGAACCGGAAGCTCTTCTGTATCAACTCTTATCACGGCATCAAGACCGTTTTCCCAGGATACGTTGCCGTTAATCTTTCCGTATTTGTCGTTAAAGCTGAAGGACGAGGTTATGGAGGCTTTACGTCCGTCCACGTCCATGGTGCTGTTGATATGCTCAATCATACCGATACCGGCTGAAGGGAACACATTCATTTCATTTATTTTCAGCTGTCCGTAGAAGGCAGGATTATCAAGAGTTCCTCCATAGGTTCCTCTGGCTGACAGAATACCATTGGCTGATGTTACCTCTTCGGAGAATTTTTCCGCAAGAATCAGGTTGAGATTGCTGATATCCAGACTTCCGCTGACAATCTTCTTTGATGAAAGCTGATTTACATTGAAATCAGTACTGATATAACCGAGTTTGCCGAGATCTATTCTTATGCTGGAAGTCAGATTATCCTTTGACAGTTCGGCATTGAGTCCCAGTCTGTCAATATCAAGACGTTCCTTGTTGTAATACAGGGCATTGGCGTCTTCCCTGAGTCTGAAGGAGGCAAAAGGCTGACTGTGCTTCGTGCCGGCTTTAACGAAGATATCCAGCGGCTTGTCAATCATGAAGCTTTCCGGAAGGAATTTCTTGAAACGCATCAGATCAAGCTTCGGAATTTCCAGATTTATTTCTGAAGCTGCTGATGAATAATATCCGTCGGATACATTAATCAGCACATCATTGACTGACCATGCATGACCGTTAAGACTGGCTGAAAAATCAGGGGCAAGCTTCATTCTGAAATTTACCGGTCTTACAAGACTAACGGCAACATCCCTTGCTTTGGCGGTCAGTTCACTCACACTGCCGATATACAGATCTCTGGCCTTGTTGAGACCGCCGTCAAATCCCAGAGTAACGGGACCTGCGATGGTATCTGATTTCATCAGCAGATGATGCTTTGATTCACCGCCGTTAAAATCGAGATTGAAATCCTTTATATATGAGTCCTTGCCTTTTCTCAGTTCTTCCATGTACAGACTGAGTTTACTGTCGGCAAGCACCATGTTCTTCAGAAAGGCCTGAAGCTCAAGGGCCACGTTGTATACATGGTAATGTTCGGCTATAAACTCGCTGGCATATATCTTTGCATCGATGTTTGGTGATTCAAAATCGCCGGTTATCCTGATGACACCATTAATCAGACCGTAATAATCCGGCATGATGACGCTTATGTCCTGCACGTCCAGACTGACATGCAGATCCGCCGTCTTCTGGATTTTTCCGCTGATATCCAGGGTGTTTTCATCACCAACGGCCAGATGTACGCCTTCAATAATTCCTTTGCGGGAGGAATTCAGCTCAAAACGGCCGGAGGTTAAGGACAGAGGATAGTTCATCAGTCTGCCGTCGGCATCCAGTCTGGAAACCTTTACCACCCAATCATCGCTGTTCTGGAAATGCACGTATGAGGTTATGCCGAGATTTACGTTGCCTTCATAATCCGGCAGATATCTGGCAAGTTCAACGACATTGGCATCAACCTTGCCGTCAAATGAATACTGATCACTCCAGATGGCCTTTCCTGAAACATCCAGACTGTCACCGATGTCTGAATTAACCCTGAATTCGCTTATGTCGACAGATCCGAAATCAGTATTCAGAACTCCGTGCAGATCCAGCACAGGATAATCCAGAGCCCTGATACCCGATGCGGTAATGTCGGCAGCCACACTCTGCAGACTGCCGTCTGCATGAAGCTTCAGACTTTCAGCCGAATATTCAATCACATCGGCATCAAGAGGCCAGAGAGCATGTCTGACATCAATATCGGCACTGAAAGGAAGTGTCGGAGCCAGAACATTGCTGCGGACAATGACATCCGCGTCAATTGCCCCCACTGCGTGAATTCCGCCTTTGAGATCCGCCAGATCTCCGGTCACATTGGCGTCAAGCGTGTGATTGTGAAGCAGACCGAACCAGTCAGGATTATTTGAACTCGCTTTTAAATGAGCTTCTATAGGATAGTATTCTTTAAAGGTCATGTCACTGTCATTGAGCTCGGCATGTCCCAGCTCATGATCAAAATAAAGATGATCAACATGGAGCTCCGGTCCGACGAAATTCATTTTGAAGCCGCCGTTGAAAATACCGGTATCAAATGAATCCATGTGATATCTGGAATTTGTAAGAGTAACCTTTTCAACGTAAAGGTCAAACGGCAGAATTACGGTATAAAGCGGTTCAATGCGCTTATGTATCTCATCTCTGTCATAAGGATCATTAAGAGGAAGTTCGTCTTCGTAAGCGGGAGTCTCTGAAGATGCCTGTACATCGGCTGAAACCTGAACCGGAGTCTTTTCTTCTGGCTTTTTACCTGTCTTCACATCTGCCGTTTCAGCCGTTTTTTCCAACCCCCTCTCAGTCTCTGAGACAGAAACATCCCCTCTGTTTTCAGTCTGACTGTCTGCTGCCTGTTCTTCAGCGGATTCATTATCCATGCGGGCTGATTCGGCTGCATATTCAGGATGAAGGGACAGCAGAGATTCATAAGTAATCTGCTCTCCTCCTGCACGACGGGCAAGCAGTGCGTCACGATCATCTCCGTGAAGCAGGGAATCCCCGTATTCAATATTGAGGTAATCCACGTTAAGCACGGTGTGATTCATTGAAGCTGACGCGGTACAGCGTTTTACAGCCACGTCAATAATGTTTGAAAGCATCAGGAAACGATCAATCTCGATGTTCTTCACACTGAGATTCACGGGCATGTCCAGAACGAATCTTTCCCCGTCATCCTCGACCTCTTCTTCTGCTTCCACGTAAGGATTCACGTCCGGAGCGGGCATGTATATCAGGGTAGGATCCGGTTCTTTTGCCGATTCCCTGATTCTTACCATGTCTCCCTGTTCGTTAAGGGCAAAGGAATAGTTCTCGTAAAGACGTTTTTCCAAAATATCACTTATTCCCGGAAATTCCACAGGCTTATTGCCGAGCACCAGCAGTATGTCTGAAGTTTTAAGATATCTGACATTCAGATGACCGTACAGCAGATCCCATACTGAATACTTGATTTCCAGTTTTCCGGCATCAATATGAATGGAGTCCTCTATATCCAGTCGAAAATTCTCCATGGTAAAGCCGTTGGCAAGATTACCGAAGGTAAGATCACCGTCAATACCGTCCACAAATCCCTTGACCCTGTTCCATGTGAATTCCGAACCGGTATGGGTAAACAGTACGAATGAAAGCGTAAGAATAACAAATATCAGCAGTGAAAAAAACACTACCGTTGACCACTTGATCACTTTGAAAACGATAGATCTGATTCTGCCAAAAACACCTTTCTTCTCTACCGTTTCTTCTCTGACTTCCAATGGTTCTTCTGGATTCTGCATAACTATTAAACCGCTGTCTGAGACAAAAATTCAAAAACTAAATATCAGGACCTATACCGAAATGAAGATGGAACGGAACTTTTTTCTCTGAAACCCCGAAGCCGAGATCCACCTTGACAAGTCCAATCGGCGTTACATATCTTATACCGGTACCGACACCGATAACGGTATTTTCACTCTTGTATTCATTGGTTGCCTGTCCGGCATCGATAAACCACGCGTTGCGCAGATCCTCGATAACCGGAATCTGAATTTCCGCCGTTCCTGACGTCATGTAGCGACCGCCTGAAAGCTTGCCGCCTCTGTCACGATCGGAAACCGTCTTGTACCCGAAACCTCTTACGGAATTGTCACCGCCGACAAAGAACCTGTAGGAAGGTGGAGCCGATTTGGCGTCCGGACCTATGTTTGCCCCCTGCTCCAGTCTGAGGATGAATCTGGAATCCCTGGTCGGACTCAGCAGCCACTTGGCTGAGCTGTAGAGCTGCAGGAAGGTAACGTCTCCGCCTAAATTGGTGGAGGAACTGAAAATTCTGAAATTATAGTTCTCTCCTGAACGAGCGTCCCTGTACGGAAAAGCTCTCGCAAAATTAACTCTGAAACTCGGGCCTATGGTCCAGGTGTTTCCTTTTTCTATACCCTGAGAATAGTCTTCATACTGCACGGTAAACCCGTAATCCACAGACCACGGAGCATGCTCCTTGGTCACGTAATGGCCCTGAAATGACGTGATGTTATCAAGGGTATCATTGAGATTTTCACGAATCTGCTGAGCCTGCAGGAAAAAATAATCGGAAAGCGGATTTCTGAACGGAATCTTGTATCTTACCAGAAATTCACGCTTTACTTCAGAAGCATGAAGCTGCATGACCAGAGAATCACCTCTTTCATTAAGC
This sequence comes from Ruminobacter sp. RM87, assembly GCF_000701925.1. Lineage (NCBI taxonomy): Bacteria > Pseudomonadati > Pseudomonadota > Gammaproteobacteria > Aeromonadales > Succinivibrionaceae > Ruminobacter > Ruminobacter sp. RM87. Next base: position 162,139 of record NZ_JNKD01000001.1, read on the forward strand.
AGCGGCATGTTCCACTTCACCTTGCCTCTGACACCTTCGTCTGTGGCGTAACCGAGACTGGTTTCCACCACGTTAAACTTCTTGCGCTTGAGATAAATGTTGATTGGGACCTGATAATCCTCGGTTTCCTCAAGAATCGGATGAACTTCAGCATCGGCAAAATAACCGGTGTCATACAGATGACTGCTTACGGAAGACAGTTTGTCTGTATTGAACCTGTCACTCTCTTCAATCTGAACCAGGGGTTCTATGGCCGGAACATACCGGGTATCTCCGGTAAAGGAAACCTTTCCGAATCTGTATCTTCTGCCGCTGTTGAAAATCAGATAGACATCAGCGCTGTTTTCAGTAGGATCCGCATAAACGTGATTCTTTACGAAATGCGCATCAAAATAACCTCTTGTGAGAGCCGTGGCAATAATCTTTGCCTTGAGACTCTCGTAGGCGTCATGGGTAAGAATCGTATACGGCTTAATAGTCATTTTGCGGAAAATACGCATGAAGCCAGGATCCGTCAGAGCCTCTCCGAGAATCTGAACATGGGTATTCTTAACCCATACCGGCTTGCCGGGATCAACATAAACCACCAGCACGGCATTCTTTTTGGATCTGAACGTCATTTTAACATTTGGTCTGTAGTATCCGTAGACCTTGGAAGCTTCATTGACGCGCTCTTCAATTTTTCTGACTGAAACATGAGGAGTATTGAAGCTGCGGCGATGCAGTTCAGGGAGAGTGGAAAGATATGCCTCCACATTATCCCTTACACTGCTGTTGCCGCATTCAACTTTGTATTTGACTATTTTTTCCAGAACCTGTTCGGAAACACCGTCATTGAGCCCACCGTCCTTCTGGACGTATTCGTTCTGGAACTGAAGCTGCCGGTTATAGTTATAATCAGCATCATACGTTGTGTCGGCATAACAGTTAGCAGCACAGGTCAGAAGAAAAACCAGCAGACACAGAACACGGTAAAGACGGAATAACATTACTGTCGCCTTCCTCTCCACAAAAAATGATTATTACCTTATGCGCAATGTCTGTTGATAAAAATGATGACTTACCGTCATAGAATTACGCACGGCATGGTTGACGGAGCCGTGATTCCGACGGAATAAAAAAGTAGCCCCTGTTATCGCAGTATACAGAGTGCTGACCGTTCCGGATGCAAACATGGATGATTTTCACCATGAGTGTCATCTGCAGCCGGATATAAAAAATTCTGAACCGATAATGCACAGAACATTACACAAAATCCCTCAATATAATACCCCACAGATTTTCATAAAACCATAATTAAGGGAATTTAATGAGAGATTTGTGCATATTAGGTCGGATTTAAAACAAATCAGACTATTTATTGAACAGCTTCCGTATCTGAAAACACCATATTATCTGCTGTAGAAAGGACATGTTCTGACAAGCACGTTGTCCATGTGAGCCGGAACACCGGCAGCGTTAAGCTTTTTGAAGATGGCATCCGTCATGTCATACATGAGAACATAACGGTAGAATTTTTTATTTGTGTCGTATAATCCCTCAACATAGCCGTTGCCTCTGAAACATTTTGCTTCAAAACGGTATACTCCGTCAGGTGTCACTCTGGGCTCAGAAGAAATGTTTCCGCTGTTATCAATAAAGGTTACTGAAGTACAGCGTTTCTTCATGTCATTGAAGGTCAGGGAAAAATCTTCAAGAGAAGGTCTGCTTACGGTTTCTACGGTAATCTGATATTCCCTCGGATGCATGTCATCAAGTTCTACCGAGCAGATGCCTTCGTTGTCAAATTCACCGCTGGAAACATTAAACTTATGACCGGCAAAATTGTAATTGTCGGTACCATCAGTTTTTTCCGCAGCCAGAGTCTGCCCTGCTACTGACAGTAAAAACACACCGGCAACCGCCGCATACAGAAAAGAAATCTTCATTTACCACTCCGATATCGGATTCATCCGACAGACCACCTCAAAAAATTCTGTGCGGAATTCTAGCACAACAGAACGCTTATTCAAAAATGATTTTTGCCGTACCCGGCCGTAATACACGGACGCGCATTACCATGTAAAAACATAAAAGGCACAAACCGCAATGCGGCTTATGCCCTGTATTATGATTCTTCATATCCGGGGCTCCGCCCCGGACCATTCATTGTCAGATATCAGTTACTTCTTGATATTGAGTCCTGAATGTAAAGCTGCGTGAAGTTCCTGAATTGAATGAACAGAAGCAGTTTCATCAACCTTGGTATCGTTAGCCATGCATGAAGCGAAAGCCGCATTCATGGTGGTGGTATAGGTTACCTTGTACTGAAGAGCGCCGCGACGGAGAGTCTTGGAATCTTCGATAGCCTTTCTGCCTTCAGTAGTATTGATGATGTAGTTATATTCATTGCTCTTCATGAAGTCCAGAATGTTAGGTCTGCCTTCGTAAACCTTCTTAACCTGACGGCAAGGGATACCTGCTGCAGAAAGAACCTGGTAAGTACCATGAGTTGCATCGATGGTAAATCCTTCGTTGATAAGTCTCTTACCTAATTCAGGCAGACGATGCTTATCAGAGTTTCTTACTGACAGAAGAACATGACCGTTTCTCTGAATCTTTGAGTTTGCACCGAGCTGAGCCTTGGCGAACGCTTCCGGGAAGGTTCTGCCGATACCCATAACTTCACCGGTAGATCTCATTTCAGGTCCTAAGAGAGGGTCAACGCCTGGGAACTTATTGAATGGAAGTACTACTTCCTTAACAGAGTAGTAAGCCGGAATAACTTCCTTGGTTAAGCCCTGTTCTTCAAGAGACTGACCAACCATGATACGTGCTGCAATCTTGGCTAAAGGAACACCGGTAGCCTTTGATACAAACGGAACGGTACGGGCTGCACGAGGGTTTACTTCGATGAGGTAAACTTCGTTTTCACGTACTGCGAACTGAGTATTCATAAGACCTACAACACCGAGTTCAAGAGCAAGCTTTCTTACCTGGTCACGAATCTTGTCCTGAATTTCAGGAGTAAGCTGGTATGGAGGTAATGAACAGCTTGAGTCACCTGAGTGAATACCGCACTGTTCAATGTGTTCCATGATACCGCCGATAACAACGTTCTTACCGTCGCATACTGCGTCAACGTCAACTTCTGTTGCGCTGTCGAGGAACTTGTCAAGAAGAACCGGAGATTCATTGGAAACCTTAACAGCTTCCTTGAAGTAACGGCGAAGGTCAACTTCATCGTATACGATTTCCATTGCACGGCCGCCGAGTACGTATGAAGGACGTACAACCAGAGGATAGGTAATCTTCTTGGCTTCTTCTACAGCTTCTTCAAGAGCGAATACGGTTGCATTCTTTGGCTGTAACAGGTGTAATCTGTTTACACACTGCTGGAAACGTTCACGGTCTTCCGCACGGTCGATGGCATCCGGACTGGTACCGATGATAGGTACGCCTGCCTTTTCAAGAGACAGAGCCAGCTTCAGAGGAGTCTGACCGCCGAACTGTACGATTACACCGTCAGGATTTTCAACACGGCAGATTTCAAGAACGTCTTCGAGAGTTACAGGTTCGAAGTAAAGTCTGTCTGAAGTGTCGTAATCGGTAGATACGGTTTCAGGGTTACAGTTAACCATGATGGTTTCGTAACCGTCGTGACGTAAAGCCATTGCCGCATGTACACAGCAGTAGTCGAATTCGATACCCTGACCGATTCTGTTAGGACCGCCGCCGAGAATCATAATCTTCTTCTTGTCTGAAGGAGCAACTTCTGATTCTTCATCGTATGATGAATACATGTATGAAGTATTGGTTGAGAATTCAGCAGCGCAGGTATCAACACGCTTGAATACAGGAAGCACTCCTAATCTGTTACGTAACTTTCTGATTTCTCTTTCAGTGGTGCCGACGAGCTTTGCGATTCTGATATCAGAGAAGCCCTTGCGCTTGATTGCACGCATGAAGTCTTCGTCAAGACCGGAAATACCGAGTTCCTTGATCTTTTCTTCGTACTTGATGAGTTCTTCAATCTGTACGAGGAACCATGGATCGATATCAGTATGGTACTGAACTTCTTCAAGGCTCATGCCGAGACGGAAAGCATCACCGATGTACCAGATACGATGCGCACCGGCATCTTCGAGTTCATGTTCAATGGTGGTACGTGCATCTTCGTCATCAAGCTTAACAATCGGATCAAGACCGCTCTTACCGATTTCAAGACCGCGGAGAGCCTTCTGCAGAGATTCCTGGAAGTTGCGGCCGATAGCCATAACTTCACCAACGGACTTCATCTGAGTGGTTAAACGATCGTTTGCCTGAGCAAACTTTTCAAAATTGAAACGAGGTACCTTGGTAACAACGTAGTCAATTGAAGGTTCGAATGATGCAGGAGTCTTGCCTTCAGTGATGTCGTTCTTGAGTTCGTCAAGGGTGTAACCTACGGCAAGCTTTGCGGCAATCTTTGCGATCGGGAAGCCGGTAGCCTTTGAAGCGAGAGCTGAAGAACGTGATACACGAGGGTTCATTTCGATGATAACCATGCGGCCGTCCTTCGGATTGATACCGAACTGAACGTTTGAACCACCAGTTTCAACACCGATTTCTCTCAGAACAGCCATAGAGGCGTTACGCATAATCTGGTATTCCTTATCAGTAAGAGTCTGAGCAGGAGCAACAGTTATGGAGTCACCGGTATGGATGCCCATAGGGTCTAAGTTTTCGATTGAACATACGATAATGCAGTTGTCGTTACGGTCACGAACAACTTCCATTTCGTATTCCTTCCAACCGATGAGTGATTCATCGATCAGAAGTTCGTGAGTTGGGGAGAGATCAAGACCTCTGTTACAGATTTCTTCGAATTCATCAGGGTTGTAAGCGATACCGCCGCCTGAACCGCCCATGGTGAATGAAGGTCTGATGATACAAGGGAAACCAACCTGTCTCTGTACTTCCCAGGCTTCTTCCATGCTATGAGCGATACCGGCCTTAGGACAGCTTAAACCGATATTCTTCATAGCCTTGTCGAAACGATCACGGTCTTCTGCCTTGTCGATGGCATCAGCGGTAGCACCGATCATTTCAACGCCGTACTTCTTTAATACGCCGTTGTTCTCAAGATCGAGAGCACAGTTAAGTGCAGTCTGGCCACCCATGGTAGGAAGAATTGCGTCAGGTCTTTCCTTTTCAATGATCTTTTCAACAACCTGCCAGGTGATTGGCTCAATATAGGTTGCATCAGCCATTTCAGGGTCAGTCATGATGGTGGCAGGGTTTGAGTTAACCAGAATTACGCGGTAACCTTCTTCCCTTAAAGCCTTACATGCCTGAGTACCTGAGTAGTCGAATTCGCAGGCCTGACCGATTACTATTGGACCTGCACCCAAAATAAGGATGCTTTTTATGTCTGTACGCTTTGCCATTTACTTACCCTGACGATGTGCCTTAATTAAATCTATGAAATGATCGAATAAACCTGATACGTCATGAGGGCCCGGACTTGCTTCAGGGTGTCCCTGGAAGCTGAATGCAGGCTTATCAGTACGTTCAATACCCTGTAAACTGCCATCAAAGAGAGATACATGAGTTACCTTCAGGCATGATGGAAGTGTATCCTTGTCCACGGCAAAGCCATGGTTCTGTGATGAAATCATTACAGTATTGTCTGAAAGATCCTTTACAGGATGGTTGGCACCGTGGTGACCGAACTTCATCTTAATGGTCTTTGCACCGCTGGCAAGGCCGAGGAGCTGGTGACCGAGACAGATACCGAATGTAGGGATATTATGATCAAGAATTTCTCTGATAGCTTCCTGAGCATAGGTACAAGGTTCCGGATCTCCAGGACCGTTTGAAAGGAATACCCCATCAGGATTCATGGCAAGCACTTCAGAAGCAGGAGTTGTTGCAGGAACAACAGTAAGACGACAGCCTCTGTCTGCGAGCATTCTTAAAATATTTCTCTTAACACCGAAATCGTATGCTACTACGTGATATGGAAGGTCTTCGGCTTTCTGTTCCTTGTGACCTTTACCTAAAGACCAGGTACCCTGAGTCCATTCATATGGAGCATCACAGGTAACTTCCTTGGCCAGATCCATTCCCTTTAAGCCAGGGAAATCCTTAGCAAGACGTAAAGCCTCTTCTTCATTCAGATCATCACAGGATAAAATGCAACCGGCCTGAGCGCCCTTTTCACGAAGAATTCTGGTAAGCTTTCGGGTATCGATGTCACAGATACCTACTACGTTGTGCTTAACAAGATAATCTGAAAGGGAACACTGACTTCTAAAATTAGAAGCTAACAGAGGAAGATCGCGGATTACTAAACCCTGAGGATGAATTTTTGGAGACTCCTCATCTTCTTCGTTACAACCATAATTACCGATATGAGGATATGTGAGTGTTACAATCTGTCTGGAATATGAAGGATCGGTTAAAATTTCCTGATATCCAGTCATTGAAGTATTGAATACTACTTCACCAACAGCGCAGCCTTTAGCGCCAAATGAAACACCCCTGAATACTGTGCCATCTTCCAACACTAGTAATGCAGAATGAGTCAAGATGACCTCCGGAATACTTACTATTTTTACTACTTTATGAAATAAAATTCCTGTTACCGGGTAAAAAAAACATGCCTCAATAACAAAAATCTTCTTAAATCTTAAGCATTTTATACTATTAGCTATTTTTATCAAGATAAAAATGCAAACTGCTTCACGTTTTATGCTTTTTTGAACTAAAACAAATCAGCAAAAACAGCTTCCGGTACAGTTTTTTCTAAATCCTTTTATGACAAATACCGCCCCGGCATAATACGGAGTCATACATACATATATATGTATACCCACTCCGGCTGAGCAAAAAACAGATAATTCCCGAAATCCGGACATACAGGAAAAAAAACCGGACAAAAGTCCGGATCCGTATTCCTTAATTATATAAGTATATAAGGACTGCAAAACAGAGGTCAGGTATAAAGAGACCTCTGTCTTATATCGTTATTATCTGTAGAATGCGGCCACAGCCCTGTACAGACTGTAAATATCATATTTTGCAGCCAGTTCAAACGGAGAGTGCATTGCCAGAATAGGCACGCCGACATCCACTACATTAATGTCAAAACGGGCGATATACAGAGCAACGGTTCCGCCACCGCCGACATCCACAGCGCCTAATTCACCTATCTGCCAGCTTACGTTATTTTCATCAAGGATACGGGTTACCATGGACATAAGTTCGGCACTGGCATCGTTACTGCCTGACTTGCCGCGGGCTCCTGTATACTTGGTTATTACGCATCCTCTGTTCAGCTGACAGCTGTTCTGCTTGTCGTACACACTTGAAAAAACAGGATCATAGGCAGCATCAACATCTGTTGACAGAGCATTTGAAGCACGAAGTACCCTGTTTACATTTCCACCCATGACCTCGGTAAGATCTTCAATGAAATTCAGCATGAAATCTGAACTCATACCTGTAGGACCGTAGGAACCTATTTCTTCCTTGTCAGCGAACACGGTAAGTGTGGTGTATTCAGGTTTGTCAGCTTCAAGTTCCGCCATGAAGGCGCCGAAGGCGCATACACGGTCATCCTGTCCGTAGGAACCTACCAGACTTCTGTCGAGACCCACATCCCTTGCATTATATGCAGGAACAAGAGAAAGCTCTGCAGTCAGGAAGTCCTTTTCGGTAAAGCCGTATTTTTCATTAAGAAGATGCAGAAGGTTAAGCTTAACGCCATTCTGAATAACCTCGTCAGTACCGTCCATAAAAGGAATTGTAGCGGCAATGGCCTTTAACTCTTCGCCCTTTATGCCGTCCTTAAGCTTGCGTTCACTCTGTTCCTGTCCGAGATGAGGCAGCAGATCGCTTATATAGAGTACCGGATCCTGAGGATTTTCACCTATGGACACTTCAACTGACGAACCGTCCTTCTTAACAACCACACCGTGCAGTGCGAGAGGGATGGTAACCCACTGATATTTTCTGATACCGCCGTAATAATGAGTCTTGAGATAAGCAATGTCACTGTCTTCGGAAACAGGGAACGGCTTGAGATCAAGTCTTGGTGAATCGACGTGAGAAACGGTGATTCTCAAACCGTCATTTATAGGACGGGAACCGATGGTACACATGATGAGAGCTTTCTTTCTGTTTACAAAATACAGCTTGTCACCCTGCTTCAGTGTTTTCGTGCCGTTCCTTACCTCTTCCGCCGCGGATTCAAACGGAACATAACCGTGTTCCTTAAGGAAAGGTTCGGCATATTTGACAAATTCCCTTTCTGTCTTGCAGCTGTCAAGATATGTCTTGTATTTTTCCGCAAAACTGCTTACTTCAGCGGCGTCGTAACTTTTATTCTTATAGGCAACAGGAAAATCCCACAGAAGTTCCTTCTGCTTTGTTTTTGCATCTGACATGATATGGTCTCCTAAAATAACCTTCATTTTAAACATAAGGTCATTTCAGGCATAATCAAGTAAAAAACTGCAATTGCGTAATATTTATCCTCGCAGAAAAAACGCAGTCGTTTTTATAAAAAAAAGATAATTATTTTTCAAAGCAGGAAAAATAAACGGTTATCCCGGCAGGCACCGGAATCATGATTTTAATATATAAAATTGAACTATAACCAGCAATAACAAACTGTTTTATATATTTTGTATCTGTTATTCATTTCATTTAATCAAATAATGAACAGGTATCACACTTTTTCAAAAAAAGTGGTATAATCCGCGAGTCGTGGAATTCACGTACATAAATTTAATAATAATTATTACAAGAATATACATTAATTCTTTTTTGGAAACTTACATGAAAAACAAAATAATTCTCTCAACATTGCTGTTCAGCACGTCAGCACAGGCAGGTATTGCCACTACTGATGCCATAAACCACATAGGAGAATATCAGACGGTATGTGGTCATGTGGCAAATGTGATACAGAAAAAACAGCAGGTTTTTATCAATTTCGATAAGAACTACCCTGAACAGACATTCACTGTTTACGTTACAAACAACGACTACGGCAATCTTCACAAGTACCGTTCAAAGAACGTATGTGCTGACGGAGTTCTGACAAAGTACAGAAACACTCCGGAGATAGTGAATCCGGACGGAATCTATCTGCAGTAGTCATGCAGAAGTAGGCTTAAGTACAGACTGCCTCATTCCAGCATCTATACTGTAATGCTAAGATAAAAGAAACCGGCAAATGCATCCTTGCCGGTTTCTTTTATCTCCTGAAGTGGAAATCAATAATTCTGCAGAGGCTGTTCCGCATCATTTACAGAACTTTAAATTCCTACTTTCTGATTCCCGACTGGAACAGATCATGAATATTGAAAGCCCCCACTACTCTGTTGTCGCCATCAACTACGACCATGGTGGTGACCTTTTTCTCTTCCATAAGAACCAGAGAATCATAAGCCATCTGATCCTCCTTAACCGTGTAACAGCCCTTCTTGATTACATCGCTCACCTTTGCGGTTCTGAAATCAAATCCGCTGGTAAACGCTCTTCTGATGTCACCGTCGGTGAACACTCCGTACAGTCTGTCTTCTGCATCAAGAACAATTACAAAGCCGAGTTTTTTCTCGCTTACCTCAAGAATCGCCTCACCGAGCGTGTTATCCAGTCTTGCAAACGGAATTTCTGAACCGGTATGCATAACGTTTCTGTTATGAACCAGGAGTCTTTTACCCAGGGCTCCGCCAGGATGACTTGCCGCGAAATCTATCGGCGTGAAATTGTTTCTTTCGGCAAGAGCTATGGCGATGCCGTCACCTAAAACCATTGTAGTGGTGGTACTGGATGTCGGAGCAAGATTAAGTCTCCCCGCCTCCTCAGTAATATAGGTGCAGAGATGGACATCGGAAATAAGAGCCATTGAAGACTGAGGCTTTGAAGTAATGGTGATGATCTTTATTCCCCTGCTTTTTACAATAGGAAGAATTGTCATTATTTCAGAGCTTTCACCTGAATGGGAAATGGCTATCACCAGATCGTTCGGCTGAATCATGCCCAGGTCTCCGTGACAGGCCTCTCCCGGATGTACGAAAAACGCAGGAGTTCCGGTACTTGCCATGGTGGCGGCGATTTTAGAAGCTACGTGACCGGATTTTCCAACCCCGGTAACCACTATTTTGCCTTTGCATGCCTGAATCAGATCCAGAGCTTTCTGATATTCAGGCTCATCCAGATGTGCGGCAAAAATCTTAAGATGTTCAATTTCCTTTTCTACAACTTCTTTAATGGTATTCATCCGTGCTCCTATAAACCTGTCTGTTCAGACTGCAGATAAGTCAGCGCATCTCTTTTCAGATTGACGCACCGTGCGTATATCCGAAAAGCAGGTGTTTTCACCACGCCGATCTCTGTTCCTATATTGTAACATATCAGAACTGACATGTATCCAGGACAGTTCAGGATTGGTTCCTCATTCGCCGTAAAACGGTGTGTAACGATGCCCCGGTTCTGCACGCTGCAAATATGAGAACAATTCTGACAGAACGTTGTTTTTACAAAAAAACAACAAAAATGATCATAGTTGTTATAAAATAGCAATACTGAATAAAAAACATATACATAAAAAATATAATTAAAGCATTAACTACATATTTCACAAAGTATCTAAAACCCAACACAATCATTGAAAAAGGGAAACTCATGATCATAAACATTAAAAGCAAACTGCTGTGTTCAGCAATTGTTTCATTACTGCTTTCCGGCTGTGCCGGCACGCATCTGTCATCGGAAGAAGTAAATCAGTTCACCATCGGTCAGGATACCGAATCTGCCGTAAAAGCAAAACTCGGAGAACCATGGGAGACTTTTCCGGCCATAGATGAAAAGGAAATAACATATATTCTGACAAATATTCCGGAAATCAAGCCAAAGGATTACATTCACAGACTCGGAGTATATACCTTCAGTTTCAGTCCTCTGCTCAACGGAGATCATGCGTACTACGAACTGAATATTTTTGCATATTCACCTGACGGAATTCTCAGAAACGTAGCTGAATACACCTGCTATTCACAGAAAGGCTGCGAAGACATTCTCGAAGCCGAGAAGCAGAAGTTTGCCGTTGAGGATCTGAGAAAAATCCGTGAAGACGTTGAAAATCTGATAAAGGACAAAAAGAAGAAACAGGAGCTTGAGGCTCAGCAGAGAAAGGCTGAACAGGAAAGAGCCAGACGTCTGGCCGCAGCCAAAGCGGAAAACGTTAAAAGCAAAACCGCATCTTCAGGTAAATCAGCTACTGCAACCGTAGTTACTCCTGCAGCATCTGTAGCCAAAAAGGTGGAACAGCCTGTTGCAGCACCGGCACAGACTCCGGCAGAGAATACTGCAAAACCGGCAGTCCGCAGAAACATGAGTCTCTAACAGACATGTTTTAACATATTGAAACGGAATTTAAATAATCATGAAGAAAAACATATTATCAGCAATCATCGGAGCAGGAATGTTCCTGCCTCTCTTCATCACCGGATGCGGAGATCCGACTCTGAATCTCAGCGGTTCAAAAGAAGAGGTAAAAGAAAGCCTTAAGGACATGCTCAACAGTCTGGACGCTGAAGATAAAATCGCCTTTATCAGCTGGTACAACGGTTCAGAAAACCAGCGCAAAGTGATAGACGGCAGAAAGGCTTCCGAAATCATCAGGATCGTAAGAAACGACTGGAAGGAAAAATACATAAGAAACAATATCAATGTAACCCCTCTTAAGTTATGGATCGAAAACACCAAATCAGGCTTTAACTACTCAGATCTGTCCGGTGTCTGCAACCGTCTCAACGGGACTGAAAAAAAAGAACTGAGTGATTATCAGAAGGAAACTCTGGCAAGAATAAAGAGAGACGAAGAACTTTTCTCTGGTATCGAATACACCTGTCAGGCCAATCCAAACAAAAAGAATTCCCTTCTGTTAACAGTTAAAAACAACAGCAGAATGCCTCTGAGCTCAGTGCAGTTGAAAATAGACAGACATCTTTCAGACCATGCGAAGATTCCGGGAGGAGTGGCACCGGGTGAACAGTCCACACTGGAAATAACATCACACTCTGCAGACCTGCTCAGTGAAGGTTATGACTGCTACCCTGTATACTATTCATTTTATGATGTTAACGATAAAAAGGATATCGACATAAATATATACGATCCTTATTCAAATCGTTTCTTCTCTACGGAAATGAGTGATTATCAAGCCTTCAGCGACGAAAGAAAGAACTACTACTATTCCATCAACGGTCAGGACACCATCGTAAAGGATCTCTGTGCTTCATATACTGAGATAACAGATCAGGCCATAGACAGGATCAACGGTGTTATTTCATCCTTATCAGAGGAGAACAAATAATGATCAGAAAAATTCTCTTTACCGCATTGCCATTATCAATTCTTCTTTCAGGCTGGTATAACGCATTCGCAGCCGATACCGAATCAAAGCAGATAATGAATGACATCCAGAGCGAGGTGAAAACTTTCGTTTCCATGCTTCAGGATAAGGATCTGAACAGATCCGACATCAAGGAACTTGAACAGCTGAAAATCATTATCATGGCTCAGAAGAGCGGTAATCAGGACGTTAAGAATTTCATCAGCTTCTTCTCCGGTCAGAGTGATTTTCAGGAAATCATCGCAGACACACTCGGAAATCTCAGTGACGAGGAACTGGTTGCCGCATATAAAAACAACCAGAAGCGCAATCTGGAATTTGCAGGAGACATCAGCAAAAAGGTGGAAGCAGGCAAACAGGCTGCAGAACTTACTAGACAGGTTGATCATCTGCTTAAAACCGGAAATGACGTTTCTGCAAAATTTGTAAACACGGATTCCCTGCAGGAGCTTATCATCTCCGATTACGAGGAAGACAAGCTCAACAAGATTGCCGTAACACTGGGAAGAGTTGAAGGAGATCCGAAGAACATCAGTCTGACGTTCAAGAACAACACTGACAGTCTCTTTGTTACCGACATCAACATGAGTATCGTTATCAAGGCTGAGGGCAGAGATGTTCCTCTTTATCAGATCGAACATTTTGCATATCCGTTCCTCTCTCCTTTGAAGCCCGGTGAGGAAATTCAGGAAATCATTTCCTGCCGCTCTGACTGTCAGAAGGCCATGAGCAACGAAAAGGCCTACGGAGAAATCACTCTCAACGAACTTAATGCAAGAATCAAAGGCTCAAACAGAATATTCAGTGCAAGAAGAACAGACGGCTGGGTTAAGGACAGCCAGCAGAAAGGCATTGACAGAATGAAGAAGAACAATGAGGTAATCAAACAGAGATACGCGGATTATCTTGCCGAAAAGGAAAAGATTGAAGCTCTGCTCAAATAAAAATTTTCTCTGGAAATCAGAAAGGCCGGCGGTGACATATCACCTTTGCCGGCCTTTTTTTATGAAAATTCCCCGTGAATCAATCCTTATTCGAATTTCGGTTATTTCAGTTCATCCTTTTTTTGTAAAAATTTCATAATCAGTTTAAAATACATACCTAGAATTTACATTTTGTTTACCGGAATCACACAACACATCGATTTACGTGAAAAACAGCAATAATTAAACTAATCAGGTAACAGAGTTCCGCCCATGTACAATAACATTACAAATAATAAGCCGGATAACAGCGCAGATACCGAAGAAACTGTACCGACTCTAAACATCAGTCAGGAAAATGAAACCAAATCCGCCGCTGAAAATACTGGAAGTCAGCAGGATGATACAGCTCATATAATCAATGAAGACGCACAGGATTTCGAAAATTTCAGTCATTCTTTTGAAAATGACAGCCGGTTCCTGAATTTCTTCACCAGATCATATGAACAGATTTATATGGAAGAATCGTTCTATGAACTTCTTTTCAAGTACGCGGGTATCATTGTTCTCATTCTGTTTACCTGGGCCGTTACCGGATTCATCAGCAGCGTATCCGCCAGATGCATGTTCTCGCTTGTAATGATCTGCATATTCGGCGTCTTACCGAGAATTTTCTACATCAGATACTATCGTGTTTACAAGAACAACGAAATCAAGAAGGATTACACTCCGCACTCCTTCACGGACAGACTCATCTATTCAACAAAGAGAAATCTGTCCTCCATGTTCATGTTTCTCATGTCCGGGATCATCCTCTTCTTTATTCTGGTAACCCATGCCAAAAACGGAGGACTGGTATTCCTGCAGTCATTCATCCTGTTTGCGCTGCTTAACAGTACTTTCAACATTCCGGGTTTCAGCCGTCTCATGAAAGCAGACAAAAAGGAAACATTCTTCAGATTCAACAGACGTTTTATCGTATGTCTCATCTGCGGAATTGCCGGATTTGCCACAGGATGTTTCCTGTACGCTCCTTCCCTGTCTCAGGAAGAAGCCAGAAACATTCTGTTCGGAAGCTTCAACAGTGATTATCACAACAATCTTTTCACCATTTTCATTCAGGGACTCAACTACGTAGTCGCTCTGGTTGACTATATTCTTTACTCTCTGGCCGGCTCAGCCTGGTATACACCTGTAAAATCAGTGCTTATAGGCATGCCTATGGGGGTATTCAGTGCGCATGTGGCAATCATTATCGGAATGCTTACCATGCCATGGAGTGAATTCAAGATGATTTACTCCAAACAGGAATGGGTTAAACAGAGAAAATGCTTTCTGGTACGTAACTGGAAAACAATTATGCTCCCGCTGTTCATGACGGTATTCCTTGCCGGAGCCTATGTATTCGGATACCCTCGCTACATACAGTATCTTGAAATGGCCAAAATGAACAACACCCAGATGAAGGTTGAAGCCGAACTCATTGGCGGTATCAAGTATAAGATTGGAACACTCAAGGAAATCCGCGACATCAAGACCGGAGCCATTAGGGATCTGCATCAACTGATGTCTACCGTTTCAACGGAAATCAACAAGCACTTTGATGATCTCAACGATTCTGCCGAACACTTCGTAAACTGGTACAAGGCACGTAACTCGCAGTATCCGTTTATTGCCGGTGACTCACAGCTCAAACAGTCATTTGTAAGCAGCATGAGCATCAAAAACCTTGATAACTCCCTTAACAATATGCGCAAGGACATCGCCAGATACGCTGAAGAAATTCTGGTCAACACCAGAAATTCAATTGATGACGTTCTGAAAAACAATGTCCTCAGCGAAGAGGAAAGCAAACAGAAACTCAAACTCGGTCAGAATGTTGAACCGGACAGTCTGTATGAACTGGATACCGGAACAGGCAGGGAGATTTACCTCAAGGACGATCTGAGACAGCAGGTAAGTATTCCTAGTGCCGAATCAATTCTGATTAAGGAATTTGACAATCCTGATTCCCCATGGTTTAACAATACTGCTTCAAAATCAATGCAGTCCATTGAAGACCAGCTTTTCGGTATCAAGGAAGGCAAGACTCCTGAAACTCCGGATGAGGAAAAGGAAGCTGAAATTGAAGACAATCTCCTCAAGTATCTTATTTCAATGCTGTACAGCTGCAAGGAAACAATTGCCGAATCCGTTGCAAATTCATTGAACATGCCGCTTGAAGACATTCAGAAGACCAGCAAGGGTCGTCCGGTAAACAATGCGATTATCAATACTGAAGCTGAATCTTCAGCTGAGGAAATCATCGAAGATCAGGATTAATTCTGAACATTGTCTGCTTAAATCCCCTGCACTTTAAGTACAGGGGAGAGAGGCAAAAATATTGATGTAATTTTTCCTCCGGAGAGCAATTTTTTATTAACGAATAGATGAGACCGGATATTCGTTGATTTTCTCCTCTTGTGTAAAAAACAAAACTATACGTTTCCTAACAGTTTTTGGGAAGACACCAGGCATTAATTTCCTATAAAAGACAAACCTCCGAAACTTTAATTTCGGAGGTTTACCTGTGACTTAAGAAAACATCATTCCGCCAGTCTATTTATCCTCAACCAGCTTTCTTATGGTTCTGATGTCCGAAGCATCTGCCCTTTTAGCAAGTCCGCGCGCCAGCTTCTGACTGAAATCCCTGTTTACTTCATTCATAAGCTTTGAGGAAGCCCTGACCTTGTCGGAATTAACGTTTCTGACACCGTCCACCTCAAAATAATGGGATTCAGATGCCGGCCCCTTATAGGAAAAGTACTTAGGGAAAATAAAGCCATGATCAAAATTGATGAATGATTCCACCTTGTACCTGAAGCCGTTCCCTTTACATGCGGAAATAAGTTCAAGTTCCCTGTAGGTTTCACCTGATGGACTTGTACAGTCTTTATCCTTTACTGAAATCAGATAATTGGATAAACCTCTCAGGCTGTAGAAATCAGCGAACCCAACCGCCTGACTTAATGTATATTCATCAGGAAAAGCATAAGCGTAACGCTTATGAGTGTTTTTTTCCGCAGGTACGCTGAGCTCAAGAGCATACAGATCCTTATCCGGATACTCAATTACTCTCATTTTTCTGGATACTCTGTTATTGTTTTTTCTGACAATGTCCAGGATGATGTACTTTTGAGTGGTCAGCATGGTAAAGGTGGTGCCATTCTTTCTGGCGGCCGCCGTTTCCTCCGCGGTAACATCGGACGCAACTGCAGGAGTTCTGAAGGTTACGGCATAGCCGATTTCTTTTGCATTACTGATTTTCTTTAAATCCGGACTTCCCAGTGACTCGGTTATTCCCATCGCCACAAGACCGCATCCGGCCACGGAAAACGACAGCACTGCAGCGGCAGTCAGCGCTGAAAGAATACCGGTGAAACCGGCTGCTGAAGATTTAAACTTTTCCTTTACCATTCTGAAAATCCTTTGGATATTATTCAAGCCCGATGGAAACCGCATAAGCGTTCAGAGCTGCCATTTCCCTGCTGAGAGCTGACGACAGTATAGGGAAGCGTCTGAAGGTCTTCGGATCCGCGCTGTCACGTTCAATATGGAATGAAGCGGCGATTCTTTCTCTCTTCCACTGATTACGAGTATACAGTCTGTAGTAACGGCGGACAGAATTCAGCAGACTCTGCTTTGACATCTTTTCGGCAAAAGAACTTCTGCACAGTTCAATGAACACTTCCTTTGGCGTCAGATTGCCGTTCTGGGTCAGTGAACGGATTTCATCAAGAAGCGGATAAGGCATCAGATCGCCCTCGTCAGTCTGTTCCACAGGACGAAGTTCGGCGGTCGGAGCCTGAGCCACAATGGCACTCATTGAAGCAAGCTTGAGTCTGTCTTCAGCGTACAGACGGTTGTCCAGTACAGACAGCCCCTGTTCCATGATGTAGCGGTTGATTTTAAGAACTCTTGACTTGCTGATACCTCCTATAGGAGAAATAACGCCTGAAGTATCACCGTCCATTGTACAGTAGCCAACTGAAGCTTCAGAGAGGTTGGAGGTGGCTATCAGCAGTTTGTTGGCACGGTTTGCAAGAAGCCATATGCCAGGAGAACGTACTCGAGCCTGAATATTCTGCAGAGCAAGGTCATCTGTTTCCCAGGTCATAGGTCTGTCAGGAGTCAGACTGTCTGCCAGTCTGATGTATTCCTTTACAAGTTCAGCAATGGACCAGTGATTATGATTTGCTCCTATTTCTTCGGCAAGTCCTTTGGCAGCATTGAAGGTTACATCACCTGAATACTGAGACCCCTGATAAAGGGTAACCAGAACCTTAGGCATAATCACGGTCTTTAGGTATTCCTCGTAGGAAACACCTTCTGCCTTAGGCTCAAATTTCAGACCGCAGCCGGCCATGGTATTCATAAAGCTTTCATAACCGTTGGCATTAAGACCTTCCGCCATGGCATAGTAAACCATTGCGGCACAGAGAGCGGAATCGGCACCGCCGCTGAGACTCAGAGCGTATCCGCCGGTATGAGTCTTGCGCATCCAGTCCCAGAGACCGAGAGCAACAGTTCTGGTAACCGCCTCCTCCTCATTTTCCGGAGCCAGAAAAACAGCACCGGCAATCGGAGCCGTATCACTTTCGTCATTGAATCTGCAGTCAGTGAACACCACTCCGTCAGAGTAGGCGTCTGACACGTTGAGAAGCATGCTTGACTGAGCTCTCTGATTACGGTTAACGCGCAGGTCACAGGTTGCCTGTAGAATTCTGTAAGGAGTAAAGCTTAAGCGAGGGCTTACGGCAACCAGCTTTCCGCCAGAGGCAATCATACAGTCACCGTCATAAACCGCCCTGCCTGATTCACAGCCGAGAAGGTTGGCGTAAACGTACACGGTTCCGAAGGTTCTTGAACCTTCGATAATGAAATGGGAACGTTCCTGCTGTTTGCCGATGGCAAAATGTGAGGCGCTCGGATTAAGAATGATGTCAGTGTTGCGCAGATACAGTGAACGACCCGGACGATCGGCAACCCATGAATCCTCACAGATTTCAAAACCGATGCGCACGCCGTCAATAACTATTACGATATCCCCCGCCGGAACCTTCTGCCCAGCAAAGTCCAGTTCTATCTTTGAACCTGCATGCCACGGATTGAACCATCTCGGTTCGTAATGAATGCCGCTGCGGGCAAGATGCTGCTTGAATACTATGCCGAGAACCCTGTCCTTTGTAAGCAGAGCCACTGCATTGTAAAGCTGACCGCCGTCCACAAGATAAGGAAAACCGACTGCAAGGTAGGTGTTTTCTCTGAGTCTTGCCGCAAGAGAAACCACCAGTGAAGGAATTTCATGCATGATTTCGGATACATAGAACATGTCCTCCATACCATATCCGGTAATCGCAAGTTCCGGAGTAAGAACCACATCGGCTCCGCTGCCGACGGCTTCGCTGTAGGCCTGATAAATTAATTCAATGTTATTATCTATATCAAGAGGAGTAGTGTTAACCGCTACTGCCGCCATATTTATGATCTTACGCATTTCTGATTCCGTATACTGAAAGACTGCCCGGAAAGTCCCGTGATTTTCGCTTTTTCCGGACAAATAAAATACCTTCTGAATTTTACCACAAGTTTGATAACTGCAAGATAAAGATTGGTAATAAAGGCTGTCTGCACCTCATTATAAAACACTCTACCCGGGAACTGTCTCCGAAAACGCCGATTGTCTGAGGCCTGCAGCCGGATGAAAACTTTAAGACAAAACCTAAACTTTGTTGCAATTCATATGTTTAGGCGTCATAAGACCGAATTTCAAATAACATGAGGTTCGGTCTTATTATTTCTCTATTTCACTCAGGATAATATCCAATTCGTCAAAAGACTGTATGTTGTCGTCTTCGTCTGTTTCCTCTTCTTCTTTCGAGAGCTTTCCAAATATTTCCGTAGAAGGCTTAGGGATGTTCAATGCTTCCATTATTCTTCTCTGAACACCGGTTACGGGAGTGTAATAACAACCTTCCCTGAATACCGTCTGTTCGATGGAATCCAGATTTGCCAGCAGCTTGTTATCAGAATCATAAGGCATTTTCATGCCGTTGGC